>NZ_JBFRER010000152.1:0-16583 GCF_052114405.1 Streptomyces sp. M-16
TGGGTGGCGTAGGAGCCGAGGCCGCCGCTGGCGCCCCAGATCAGGACGTTGTCGCCCTGCTTCATCCCGGCACCGTTGCGGGAGACCAGCTGGCGGTACGCGGTCGAGTTGACCAGGCCCGGGGACGCGGCCTCCTCCCAGCTGAGGTGCTCCGGCTTCGGCATCAGCTGGTTCGACTTGACCAGCGCGAGCTCCGCCAGGCCGCCGAAGTTGGTCTCGAAGCCCCAGATCCGCTGCTCCGGGTCGAGCATCGTGTCGTCGTGCCCCTCCGCGGACTCCAGCTCCACCGACAGGCAGTGCGCCACGACCCGGTCGCCGGGCCGCCAGCGGTTGACCCCGGGCCCGGTGCGCAGCACCACACCCGACAGGTCCGAACCCAGCACGTGGTACGGGAGGTCGTGGCGCCTGGTCTGCTCGGACAGGCGGCCGTAGCGCTCCAGGAAGCCGAAGGTCGGCAGCGGCTCGAAGATCGAGCTCCAGACGGTGTTGTAGTTGATGGCGCTCGCCATCACCGCGATCAGGGCCTCGCCCGGACCCGGCTGCGGCGTCGGCACGTCCTGGACGTGCAGGGACTTGCGCGGGTCCTTCTCCGACGAGGCCATCCCCTCGAACATGTCCGTCTCGTCCCGGCGCACCACGTTGCCCCGGTAGGACGGGGGCAGGGCCAGCGCCGCGAAGTCGGCCGGTGCCGTGTCCTCGGACAGCAGGGCATTGACGATCTCGTCCACGTGAGTTCCCTTGCGCATAGGCGGGGGCGCCGTCGGACCGGCCGGTAACCTCTCGGCCGTGCGCGCCCCCGGTCTCGGAGTGACGACGCGTCCGCGGCCGGCGGGCCGCCGTCTCCCGGCAGCCTGGGCGGCGCCGGTCGAGCGCCCTTCGAAGCCCCCTCGACCGGCCTTGCGGACGGTGGAAGGACGCCCGCGCACCCGTACCCGTAGAGGAGCGGCCCCATGGTGACCTTCGTCAACAGGCTCGACGTCCACGGCGACCTGTCGGAGTTCCTCGCCGTCAAGAGCCGTGCCGCACGGTTCGTCCGGGCCCAGCCCGGCTGCGTCAGCCACCAGACCCTGCGCCTGGTCGGCCCCGCGAACGTCTACGTCGAGCTGTCCGTCTGGCGGGACGCCGCCGCGCACCGCGCCGCGGTGACCAGCGAGGGCTTCCGGAACCTGGCCCGGGACCTGGCCGAACTGGCCACCCCCGAAACGGCGTTGTACGAGACCGTCACCGACGGCACCCCCGCCGCGGCGGCCGACGCCACCCGCTGATCCACGCCCCCGCCGCGAGCCCCGCCCCCCGGGACCGGCCGGACTCCAGGCACGGTCCACCGTCGCTCGAGCGACGGTGGAGAAGGTCGAACGGCGACCGGCCGGGCCTGGTCGAGGACGAGCCCCGCGGGCAGGTGAAG
Organism: Streptomyces sp. M-16; assembly: GCF_052114405.1. Taxonomy (NCBI): domain Bacteria; kingdom Bacillati; phylum Actinomycetota; class Actinomycetes; order Kitasatosporales; family Streptomycetaceae; genus Streptomyces; species Streptomyces sp. M-16. The sequence goes on from NZ_JBFRER010000152.1 coordinate 1,406, forward strand.
GCCGGATCCTCGGCGAGGACGCCAACTGTCCCACCCGCACGACCAGGAGCATGTCTATGCGATTGTCCTCACCCACCGCGTCCCGGGTGCACTCCCAGCTCACGCTGGAAGAGGTCACCAAACGCTACGACGACCACGTCGTGCTGGACCGGGTGTCGCTCACCGTCAAACCCGGTGAGAAGGCCGGGGTCATCGGCGACAACGGCTCGGGCAAGTCGACGCTCCTGCGGCTGATCGCGGGCGTCGAGGAAACGGACAACGGCGACGTCACCGTGACCGCCCCCGGCGGCGTCGGCCACCTGCCGCAGCGCCTCGAACTGCCCGCCAGTGCGACCGTCCGCGACGTGCTCGACCAGGCGTTCGCGGACCTGCGGGACGTGGAGCGCCGCCTGCACGCGGCCGAGGACGCGCTCGTCGACAACGACCCCAAGCTGCTGGCGGAGTACGGCGACCTCCTCGCCGAGTTCGAGGACCGCGGCGGCTACGAGGCAGACGCCCGGGCGGACGCCGCCCTGCACGGCCTCGGCCTGCCCGGACTCGACCGGGACCGGGCCGTCGACACCCTCTCCGGCGGCGAACGCTCGCGCCTGGCCCTGGCCGCGACCCTCGCCGCCGCCCCCGAGCTCCTGCTCCTCGACGAGCCGACCAACGACCTCGACGACCAGGCCGTCGACTGGCTGGAGAAGCGGCTGCGCGACCACCGCGGAACCGTCGTCGTCATCACCCACGACCGGGCCTTCCTGGAGGCGGTGACCTCCACCATCCTGGAGGTGGACCCCGACACCCACACCGTCAACCGGTACGGCAACGGCTACCAGGGCTACCTCACCGCCAAGGCCGCCGCCCGCGCCCGCTGGGAGCAGGAGTACGAGGACCACCTCCAGGAGATCGCCCGCCAGGAGAAGCTCGCCGAGAACGCCGGCCGGATGCTCGCCGCCATCGCCAAGAAGGGCCCCTGGGCCTTCAGCGGCTCCGAGCACCACCGGGCCCGTTCCTCCTCCTCGGCCACGTCGGGCAAGGCCCGCAACGCCAACGAACGGCTGCGCCGCCTGCGGGAGAACCCCGTGCCCGCGCCGCCCGAGCCGCTGCGGTTCACCGCCTCGCTCGCCCTCGGCGACGACTCCGGCTCCGCCGCCTCCGCCGACGTCCTCACCGAGGCCGACGGCATCGAGGTGCCCGGCCGGCTGCGCATCGAACACCTCGCCATCGCCCCCGGCGAACGACTGCTGGTCACCGGACCCAACGGGGCCGGCAAGAGCACCCTGCTGCGGGTCCTCGCCGGCGACCTGGAGCCCGAGGGGGGCACCGTTCGCCGGGCCGCCCACATCGGCTGGCTGCGCCAGGACGAGATGCCCAAGCACCCCCGCCGCTCGGTGCTGGCGGAGTTCGCGGAGGGCCGCCCGGGCCACCCCGAGGAGCACGCCGAACAGCTGCTGTCCCTCGGGCTGTTCCGCCCCGCCGAGCTGGAACTGCCCGTCGGCTCCCTGTCGGTGGGCCAGCGGCGCCGCATCGACGTGGCCCGCCTGGTGACCCGCCCGGTGGACCTGCTGCTGCTCGACGAGCCCACCAACCACCTGTCACCGCTGCTGGTGGAGGAACTCGAAGAAGCCCTGTCCCACTACACGGGCGCCGTGGTCACCGTCACCCACGACCGCCGGATGCGCCGCGGCTTCCGGGGCACCCACCTGGAACTGCGCGACGGGGCCCCCGTCACGCCCTGACGCGCGACGCCGCCCCGCGGATCCCGTCCAGCAGCGCGGCCTGCCGCATCGACTCGGCGTCGAGCAGCGGCAGGCCGCCCCGCGTACGGTCCGGGTCCGCGACGGCGGCGGCGAAGAACCGCAGCACCGCCTCGAAGTGGTCCTCCGCCGGCACCCGCAGCTCGCGCGGCCGCGTGCCCACGACGAGCCGGACGACGGGGACGTGCGCGGGTGCCGTCGTGAAGACGTGCTCCACCGACAGGGAGCCCTCGCTGCCCTGGATCTCGTACCAGGACCGGTAGTGGTGCTCCATGCCGAAGCGCAGCTGCGCCGTGGCCCCGTCCGGGGCCGCCAGCAGGGCCGCACCCGACAGGTCCACCCCGAGGCGGTCGTCGTGGCGCAGCACCGCCCCGGCCACGGACAGGTCCGTGCCGAGGAAGCGCAGGGCGGCGCGCAGCGGGTAGACGCCGCTGTCGAGCAGGGCCCCGCCGCCGAGCGCCGGGTCGTGGCGGGTGTCGCCCTCGGGCCGGGGCGGGATGGTGAACGCCGCGGACACCGAGCGGAGCGTGCCGAGGGTCCCGGCCTCCAGCAGGGCAGCGACCGTCCGCTGGGTGCCGTGGTGGAGGAACATGAAGTTCTCCAGCAGCACCAGGGAACGCGAGCGGGCGAGCGCGTACAGCCGCTGCGCGTCCGCGCCCCGGGTGGCCAGCGGTTTCTCGACGAAGACGTGCTTGCCGGCGCGCAGCGCCCGCTCCGCCCAGGCGGCGTGCAGCATCGTGGGCAGGCACAGGTACACCGCCGTCACGTCCGGGCGGGCCAGCAGTTCCTCGTACGAGGCCACGGGCTCCCCGCCGAAGCGGGCGGCGAACGCGGCGGCCCGGTCCGGGTCGCGGGCCGCGACGGCGGCGAGCGCGAGCGCGGGGGTGCGGGCCAGCGCCGGCAGGGTGCGGCGGGCGGCGATGTCGCCGCAGCCGAGGAGGCCGAGGCGCAGCGGGGTGGGGGACACGGTCCGTCCTCGGGGAGGTTCAGTACAGGGTGTGCGCGCACACCACGAGGGTGCGCAGTTCGACGTCGAGGTGGTTCCCGTACGCCAGCAACTCGGTGAGCTGCGAGAACGTCAGCCAGGCGAAGTCCTCGGGGACGTCCTCGGAGAACTCCTCGCCGACCTCGACGATCGTGTACCGGTTCTCCGCGTGGTGGAAGCGGCCGCCCTCCTCGGACTGCACCGCGTCGTAGCGGATCCGCGTGTCCGGGGCGGCGAGCACGTCGGCGAGGAACGGCGGGAACGGGGCGCGTCCGGGCCCGGTGTGGTCGGCGGGCCGGCAGTGCACGGTGGGCGCCAGCTCGGCGACGGCGAGGTGGCCGACGTCGACCCGCGCCTGCACCAGGGCGTGCAGGGTCCCCCGGATCGGTTTGACGACCAGCGCCATCAGCCCCGGGACCTGCGGCTGGATCAGGGGCTGCGTCCAGGCGGCGACCTCGCGGTTGCTCGCGGAGATGTCCGCGCCCACGACGCGGAAGCGGCGTCCGCCCGCGTGGCCGATCTCGTCGGCGGTACGCACCCAGCCGTCCTCGGCCACCTCGGCCAGCGGCACCCGGCGCTGGACCAGCTCCCGCTGGGCGCGGATCCCGGTGAGCCAGCTGAGGATCTCCGGGGTGCGCAGTACGGAGGGCGCCGACGGATCGTGGAAGGAGCGCAGCACCGGGCCGGCGGCGGCCCCCTCGGGACCGGCGCCGGAGGTCGGCAGGCAGGCGAGGATGGAGCGGCTGTCCATGTTGACGACGTTGTCCAGGCGCAGCAGCCGCAGCAACTGGCCGAAGGTCAGCCAGCGGAACTCCGGGCCGGTCTCGATGTCCTCGTCGATCTCGACGACCATGTTGCGGTTGCGTTTGCCGAGGAACCAGTCGGCCTGCTCGGACTGGAGGGCGTCCACCAGCACGCGGGCCCGGCCGCGTTCCAGGAAGAGGCCGAGGTGGGGGATGCCGCGGCCGCGGTGGACGCCGGTGAAGTTGCTGCGGGTGGCCTGCACGGTCGGGGAGAGCTGGAGCGTGTTCACGTTGCCCGGCTCCATCTTGGCCTGCATCAGGAAGTGCAGCACGCCGTCGATCTCCCGGGCCACGATGCCCAGCAGGCCGATCTCGGGCTGGACGATGATCGGCTGCTTCCAGCCGCGCGCGGGCAGGCCGTCGGCGTGCACGTGCAGGCCCTCCACGGAGAAGAACCGGCCCGACTCGTGCCGCAGGTTGCCGGTGCCCTCCTCGAACGACCAGCCCCGCAGCTCGGCAAACGGCACCCGGGTGACCCGGAAGTCACCGGCCCGGGTCCGTTCGGCCAGCCACGGGGCGACCCGGTGCACGGGCATGACCGCGCTGTCGGGCGTACGCGCCGACAGCAGCAGGCGGCGCGCGGTGTCCGCCCGGTCGGCGGCCGCCCGGGGCGGGGTCTCAGTGCGCACGGTCCAGCGCCCCCTCGATGATGCTGCGGACGTCCTCGGCACGCTCGATGAGGAAGAAGTGCCCGCCGGGCAGCACGCACAGCCCGAACGGCCCCTCCACCACCTGCGACCAGCGCAGCGCGTCGTCGACGGAGACGTTCGGGTCCCGGTCCCCCGTGAGCACCGTCACCGGTACCCCCAGGGCCGGTCCCGGGCGGTGCACGTACGCGCCGGCCACCCGGTAGTCGCCGCGGATCGCGGGCAGCACCATGCGCAACATCTCCTCGTCCTGGAGCAGCGCCGGTTCGGTGCCCTGGAGCCGGGCGATCAGGTCGATCAGCCCCCGGTCGTCCAGCAGGTGGGCGGTGTCGCGGCGGGGCACGGTCGGGGACCGGCGGCCCGACAGGAACAGGTGGACGGGCCGCTCCCCGAGCTCGGCCAGCCGTCGGGCCGTCTCGTAGGCGAGGGTGGCGCCCAGGCTGTGCCCGAACAGCGCGAACGGTTCCCCGGTCCACTGCCGCAGCTCGGGCAGCAGCCCCTCGACGAGTTCCTCGACGCTGGTGGCGCAGGGTTCCGAGCGGCGGTCCTGGCGGCCCGGGTACTGGACGGCGAGCACCTCGACCCCGGCGGGCGCGAGCGCGGTGGCCAGAGCCAGGTAGGAGCTGGCCGAGCCCCCGGCGTGCGGGAAGCACACCAGCCGCACGACCGCGGCGTCGAGCGGGCGGTAGCGGCGCAGCCAGGCGTCGCGGACGACGGCCGGGGTGCGGGTGGCGGTGGGCGGGGTCACGGGCGGATCAGCTCCTCGTGGGGTGTGTGGCGGGGCAGCCGGCCGGAGGCCACGACCTCGGCCAGGGAGGGCGCGGCCGCGTCCTTGGGGGAGCGGACCGGGGGCCCCGTCAGGCCCCAGGGCAGGGCCAGTTCGGGGTCCAGCGCGTCGACGTCGACCATCGCCCCCGGCACGTACTCGGCGGCGAGCAGGTAGTTCACGCAGGTGTCGTCCTCCAGCGCGAGGAAGGCGTGCCCGATGCTGCCCGGCATGTACAGGGCGATGCCGTCGCGGGCGTCGAGCCGGGTCATGACGTGCCGGCCGAAGGTGGGGGAGCCGGTGCGCAGGTCCACCATGAAGTCGAGGATGGAGCCGCGTACGCAGGTCACGAGCTTGCCGGCGTCACCGGGCACGTCGTTGCAGTGCACCCCGCGCAGCGTGCCCCGGCGCGACACCGAGTTGTTGACCTGGCGGACGGTGAACGGCAGGCCCGTCTCCTCGGTCAGCCGGCTGTGCCGGGCGGCCTCCCAGAAGTGGCCGCGTTCGTCCTCGAAGCGTTCGGGCACGATCCGGAACGTGCCGGACAGCGCCGTCTCATCGATGCGCAACGTGGCCCGCCTTCAGGGGTTCCCACCAGGCGCGGTGCTCCCGGTACCAGGCGACCGTCTCGGCCAGCCCCCGGTCGAAGGGCACCCGGGGCGCGTAGCCGAGCTCGGAGGAGATCTTGTCGATGTCCACCGAGTAGCGGCGGTCGTGCCCGGCCCGGTCCGCGACCCGGCGCAGGGCGCCGGCGTCGCGCCCGCACAGCTCCAGCAGCCGTTCCGTCAGCTCCAGGTTGGTCAGCTCGGTGCCGCCGCCGATGTTGTACACCTCGCCCGGCCGCCCCTTGACGGCGACGAGGGCGATGCCCCGGCAGTGGTCGTCCACGTGCAGCCAGTCGCGGCTGTTGCCGCCGTCCCCGTACAGCGGGACGTCGAGGCCGTCGACCAGGTTGGTGGTGAACAGCGGGATGACCTTCTCCGGGAACTGGTACGGCCCGTAGTTGTTGGAGCAGCGCGTCACGCACACCTCCAGCCCGTGGGTGCGGTGGAAGGCCAGGGCCAGCAGGTCGGAGGAGGCCTTGGAGGCGGCGTAGGGCGAGTTGGGCACGAGGGGGTGGTCCTCGGGCCAGGAGCCCGTCTCGATGGACCCGTAGACCTCGTCGGTGGAGACGTGCACGAACCGGCCGGTGCCCGCTCCGACGGCCGCCTGGAGCAGCGTGGCCGTGCCCAGCACGTTGGTGCGCACGAACTCCGAGGCGTCGGCGATCGACCGGTCCACGTGCGACTCGGCGGCGAAGTGCACCACCAGGTCCGTGTCCGCCATCAGCTCGGCGACCAGCTCCCGGTCGCAGATGTCCCCGTGGACGAACTCCAGCCGGGGGTGTTCGCTCACCGGGTCGAGGTTGGCGAGGTTCCCGGCGTAGGTGAGGGCGTCCAGCACCACCACCTCGCCCTCGCCCAGGTCCGGGTAGGCCCCGGCCAGCAGCTCTCTGACGAAGTGTGAGCCGATGAAGCCCGCACCTCCGGTCACCAGGACGCGCATCTCGAAGGACCTTTCGTGAGGAGGGGAGCGGGCGGGGCGGGGGCGGGGGCGGGCGGGTCGGGGGCGTTCAGGCGGCGGGGGAGTCGGCCGCCGTGCTCGCCGCGGCCCGGCCCGCGAGCTGGCGCACGTAGTTGCCGTAGCTCGAATCGCCGAGTTCGCGGCCGAGCGCGAAGCACTGCTCGTGGCCGATGAACCCCATCCGCAGGGCGATCTCCTCCACGCAGGCGATCCGTTCGCCCTGGCGCTGTTCCAGCAGCTGGACGTACTGGCCGGCCTGGAGCAGCGAGTCGTGCGTGCCCATGTCCAGCCAGGCGAAGCCGCGGCCCAGCTCGTTCAGCCGGGCCCGGCCCTGGGCCAGGTAGACCCGGTTGACGTCGGTGATCTCCAGCTCTCCGCGCGCCGAGGGACGCAGCCCGCGGGCGATCTCCACCACGTCGTTGTCGTACAGGTACAGGCCGGTCACGGCCAGGTTGGAGCGCGGCCGGTCGGGCTTCTCCACCAGCGACACCAGCCGCCCGTCGGAGTCCAGTTCGCCCACGCCGTAGCGCTGGGGGTCCTGCACGGGATACCCGAACAGCTCGCAGCCGTCCAGGCGCATCGCCGCCTGGTTGATCAGCGAGGAGAAGCCGGGGCCGTGGAAGACGTTGTCGCCGAGGATCAGCGCCACCGGACTGTCGCCGATGTGCTCCTCGCCGATCAGGAAGGCCTCCGCGATGCCGCGCGGCTCCTCCTGCTCCGCGTAGCGCAGGTCGATGCCGAGCTGCGAGCCGTCGCCGAGCAGGGCCCGGAACATCTCCAGGTGGTTCCTGGCGGAGATGATCTGGATGTCCCGGATGCCGGCGAGCATCAGCACCGCCAGCGGGTAGTAGATCATCGGCTTGTCGTACACCGGGAGGAGCTGCTTGGACAGCGCCCCCGTCAGCGGCCGCAGCCGGGTGCCGCTGCCGCCCGCGAGGATGATGCCCTTGAGCGGGCGGCGGCCCCCGTGGGCGGCGAGCGCCGACACGGTCGGAAGGGTGGGAACCTCAATCATGGCTGCTCTCCGTGGCGTCACGGACCGCCGTGATGACGGTCTCTACGTCCTTCGCGGTCAGCTGCGGCCCCATGGGCAGGCTCAGCACCTCGGCGGCCAGACGCTCGGAGTGGGGCAGCGGGCCCGTTCCGGTGCCCGCGTAGGCATCGGACCGGTGGACGGCGACCGGGTAGTGGACCAGGTTCTCCACCCCGGCGTCCGTCAGCGCGGTGCGCAGCTCCTCCCGGCGCGGCGTCCGCAGTACGTACTGGTGCCAGACCGGCTCCGCCCACGGGGCGACGGACGGCACGGTCAGGCCCGGCAGGCCGGCGAGGCCCTCGCCGTAGCGCGCGGCGATCTCCCGGCGGCGGGCGTTCCAGGCGTCCAGCCGCGGCAGCTTCACCCGCAGCGCCGCCGCCTGGACCTCGTCGAGCCGCGAGTTGGTGCCTCGGACCTCGTGACGGTACTTCTCCCGGGCGCCGTAGTTGCGCAGCAGCCGGATCCGCTCCGCCAGGGCGGCGTCGGAGGTGACCACCGCGCCGCCGTCGCCCAGCGCGCCCAGGTTCTTGCCCGGGTAGAAGCTGAACGCCGCCGCGTACCGGGAGCCGATCCGCCGGCCCCGGTGACGGGCCCCGTGCGCCTGGGCCGCGTCTTCCACCACCGCGATGCCCCGGGGCGCCGTGACGGCCTCCACGGCGTCGAGGTCCACGGGGTGCCCGTAGGTGTGCACCGGCATGACCGCCCGGGTGCGGTCGGTGATCGCCGCCGCGATCCGGTCGGGATCGATCAGGAAGGAGCCGGGCTCCGGCTCCACCGGGACGGGACGCGCGCCCGTCGCCGACACCGCGAGCCAGGTCGCGACGAAGGTGTGCCCGGGGACGATCACCTCGTCGCCCTCACCGATCCCGAGCGCCCGCAGCGTCAGCTCCAGGGCGTCCAGCCCGCTGCCGACCCCGACGCAGTGACCGTTCTCGCAGAAGCGGGCGAACTCCTCCTCGAACGCCTCCAGTTCGGGCCCGAGCAGGTAGCGGCCGCTGCGCGTCACCCGCAGCACCGCCGCGTCGAGTTCCTCCTGGAGCCCGTCCAGGGCGTGCAGGTCCCGCAGGTCGTGGAAGGGCACGCGGATCCCGCGCGTCACGGTCGGCGCCGTCACGGCCACCTCCTCGCATCGGCCAGGAAGGCCTCGTAGTCGCGGTGGTAGTCCGACTCGTCGTAGTGCAGCGAGGCCAGGACGACACAGACCGCGCCCTCGGAGAAGCCGCTCAGCTGCCGCCACACCATCGGCCCGATGTACAGGCCCCGGCCGGGGTCGTCCAGGACGTACGACGCCTGCCCGAACCCGTCGTCCACGGTGATCGTGAAACTGCCGTGGACCGCGATGACCAGCTGCTCCAGCTCGCGGTGGGCGTGGCTGCCCCGGGAGGCGCCGGCGTCCGCGTCGTGCAGGTAGTAGACCCGTCTGATCGGGAAGCCGGTCGTCGCCCCGGACTCGACGACCGACAGTTTGCCGCGCTCGTCGTTGTGCTGCTCCAAGTCGATGAAGGCGCAGGGTTTGATCCTGCCCACCTTCGTTTCTGTGGTGGTGCCCACCGCCATGCGCTTCCGCTCCCTCGTTGACCCGCTCCGAACGCGCCGCGGACGTCTCAGCCGCGGACGACGGAGACCGGCAGATGACGCGGGGTCAGCTGGTCGGTCTCGTAGAACTCCGCCTTGTCGTGGTCGACCGAGAACGAGGCGAAGGCGTCGAAGGCCAGGTTCAGGAAGACCTTCGCCTCGATCCGCGCCAGGAACGCCCCCAGGCAGTGGTGGATGCCGTGGCCGAACGCCATGTGCTTGTTGGAGCTGCGGTGCACGTCGAAGGTGTCCGGGTCCGGGAACTGCGCCGGGTCCCGGTTGGCGGACGCGCTCCACGCCGTCACCATCTGGCCGGCCTTCATCGGCACGCCCAGCAGGTCGGTGTCCTGCGTCACCAGCCGGAAGATGTTGTTGAACGGGCCGCGGAAGCGCAGCGTCTCCTCCACGGCGGCGGGGATCAGCGAACGGTCGGCGCGCAGCGCCGCCTGCGCCCCGGGGTGGCGGTCCAGCACGATGAACAGGTTGCTCAGCAGCGTGGCACTGGAGATGTGGCCCGCCGTCAGCAGCAGCGCCACGATGTTGACGATCTCCTCGTCGGTGAGCCGGCGGCCCTCGACCTCGGACTCGATGAGCCCGCTCATCAGGTCGTCCGTCGGCACCGCGCGCTTCTCGGCGATCTTCGCGTACAGGTACGCGGCCCACTCCTTGATGGCGGGGCCCATCGTCTCGGCGAAGTCGTCCGGGAGGTTCGGGTACTCCATGCCCTCGTTGTTGAGGATGACGTCGACCCACTCGCGGAACAGGTCCTGGTCCTCGGCCGGCACCCCGAGCAGCTCGGCGATCACCGTGACCGGCAGCGGGTAGGCGAGGTCCGTGACCACGTCGATCTCGGTACGGTCCCCGAGCCCGTCGAGCAGTTCCCGGGTGATCTCCGCGATCCGCGGCTCCAGGGCCGCCATCCGGCGCGGGGTGAAGGCCTGGCCGACCAGACGGCGCAGCGGGCCGTGCTTGGGCGGGTCGATGCCGCCGAAGGTTCCGGGGCCCATCAGCAGCGCCAGCTCCTCGGGCACCGGGAAGACCGGCGAGAAGTCGGAGGAGAAGACGAGGGGGTTCGTGGAGACGGTGTTGTAGTCCTCGTACGAGAAGACCTGCCAGGCGAAGCGCGTCGAGTCGTAGAAGACGGGCTCCTCGGCGCGGGCCCGCGCGAACCAGTCCAGCAGCTGCTGCGCGTCGGCGGCCTCGGGCTGCGCCAGCGGGTGCGGGGGCTCTTCCGCCGCGATGKCCTCGGCCGCCTCGGCTGCCTCGGTGGTCTGTGTCGTCATGTCGGCTTCCTCAGCTCGGGTTCAGCAGGGGAGGGGAAGGGAGGAGGGGAGAAGGTGGAGGGGGGAGGGGGGAGGGGGGCGGTGCCGGGTCAGGCGTCCGCGGGAACGGGCGCCAGCAGCCGCTCGATCGCGTCGGCCGCGGCCACCGGGCCGCCCGCGGACTCGATCTCCCGGCGCAGCCGCGCCACGGCGTCCCGCACGTCCGGGTCTCCCGCCACGGCGAGGACCGTCTCGCGGATCCGCTCGGGCGAGACGTCCTTGCGCAGCAGCTTCGCGCCGACGCCCAGCTGCTCGACGCGCGTGGCGGTCGCGTGCAGCTCCGCCATCTGCGGGACCGAGATCACCGGCACGCCCTCGGAGACGGCCTGGAGCACGGTGCTCGTACCGCCGTGGTTGATCATCAGGGACGCGTGCCGGAGCACCTCGCCCTGCGGCACGAACGTGTGCACCCGGACGTTCTCCGGCACCGGGTCCAGAGCGCCGTCGGCCACCCCGCCCGCGTGGGCCATCTCCACGTCCCAGTCCAGATCCGCGAAGGCCAGGGCACACGCCCGGAAGAACTCGGGCTGGCGGTTGTACAGGGTGCCCAGCGTGATCAGCGCCAGCGGCCGGCCCGTCCGCGGGGCCTCCCAGTCACCGTGGAAGCTGTTCGCGCCCGTGCACGGACCGACGAAGTGGACCTCCTCGCCGAAGGTTTCCCCGGCGTACTGGAACGCCCGCGGCAGGTACACCAGCGCCGGCCCCGAGTGCACATCGTCCGCGAACTCGCCGATGCCCTTCTCCACGCCGTGCTCCGCCAGCAGCCCCGCGACCACCGCGAACAGCTCGCCCGTCTCGGGGTCCTCCTGCTGCTCCTCGGCGGTGTCCACCGGCGGGTGCAGCGACCAGTGCTCGTTCGCCACGTACGTCGGCGTACTGCGGATGACCGGGATGCCCCACTTCGCCGCAAGGATGTGGCCGCTCCAGAACGACGACGGGTCGCACACGAACACGTCGGGCCGATCGGCCGCGAAGTGCTCCTCGAACGAGGGAAGCGTCTGCTGGGTGAGCTCCAGCATCCACTTCATCATGTTGAGGAACTCCTGCTGGTCCGTGTACGACGCCGAGTCCTGCTGCGGCACCATCGTCGCCAGGAACCGGTCCTGGTCCATCGGGTACGACAGGAACTCCGCCCCCGACGCCAGCACCCGCTCGCCGTAGTTCTCGGAGAGCGCGTAGGTGACCCGGTGACCGCGCGCGACGAGCTCCCGCGCCACCGACAGCGTCGGATTCACATGACCCGCCGCGGGGAGGATGAAGAAGGCGATATGCGCCATCGGGGAGCAGCCTTTCGAATCTTGCACCGAAACAGAATGCGTGGGGCGTGGGCTGTGGCCTGCTGGTCGACCTCACGGAAATTACGGGGATCGACAGTGTTGGCGCAAGTGCGGACTTGACATAGTGTGAGATCGCTCTGCGCCGTCGCGTGACCCTTCCGGAGTCTCCTCAAAACGACATTGAACGCGACTCAATTCGGGCTTGAATTTCCGGTCCTATTCGGAGCGAGTTGACATAGTCCTCTCACTGTCGGCGGTGTGTCCGCCGTGCGCTGCTGTTGGCTGACAGGGCCCGCGTACAGAGGAGATCCAGCCATGACCTGCCCTCATGCCGCCGCCGGGACCATCCGGACGTACCCCTTCGGCGACCGCGTCGACCTCGAACTCGACCCGGCCTACGCCGCCCTGCGGTCGGCCGAGCCCGTCGTGCGCGTCCGCATGCCCTACGGCGGCGACGCCTGGCTCCTCACCCGCCACGCCGACATCAAGAAGGCCTCCGCCGACCCCCGCCTGAGCATGCACGCCGGAGCCGACCGCGACGTCCCCCGGGCCGCACCCCGCACCCTGGACTCCGTCGGCCTCATGGGCATGCCCCCCGAGACCCACGCCCGCCTGCGCCGCCTCGTCTCCCGGGCCTTCACCGCCCGCCGGGTCGCCGCCCTGCGCCCCCGCATCACCGAGATCACCCACCGGCTCATCGACGAACTCGTGGCCGCCGGCGGCCCCGCCGACCTCGTCCAGGGCCTGGCCCTGCCGCTGCCCACCGCCGTCATCTGCGAGATGCTCGGCATCCCCCACGAGGACCGGCACGTCTTCCGCGCCTTCACCGAGGCCCTGATGTCCGCGAGCCGCTACACCGAGGAACAGGTCGCCGCGGCCGCCGAGGAGTACGCCGACTACCTGCGCGGCTACGTCGCCCTGCGCCGCGCCCACCCCGAGGACGACCTGCTCAGCGCCCTCATCGAAGCCCACGACGAGGGCGAGGCACTCAGCGAGAACGAACTCCTCATGCTCACCGGCGGCATGCTCATCGGCGGCCACGAGACCACCGCCGGACAACTCGCCGGCCACGTGGCGCTCCTCCTCGCCGACCGCGCCCGCTACGAGGAGCTCTGCGCCCGCCCCGACCTCGTCCCCACCGCCGTCGAGGAACTCCTGCGCGTGGTTCCGCTGTGGTCCAGCGTCGGACCCACCCGGATCGCCACCGAGGACATCGAGATCGGCGGCGTCACCATCCGCGCCGGCGAGGCCGTCGTCTACTCCCTCGCCTCCGCCAACCGCGACGAGACCGTCTTCGAGGACGCCGACGCGCTCGTCCTGGACCGCGAGGCCAACCCCCACATCGCCTTCGGACAGGGCCCCCACTACTGCCTCGGCGCCCCCCTCGCCCGCGCCGAACTCCAGTGCGCGCTCGAAGCCCTCACCTCCCGCCTCCCCGGACTGCGCCTCGCCRTCCCGGCCCCGGACCTCGCCTGGCACGAGGGCATGCTCGTCCGCGGACTCGTGGAACTGCCCGTCACCTGGTGACCCGGCCGGCATCCGGCAACCGCGCCCCCCTTCCCGCGCGCGGCTCCCGCGGAAACACCGCCGCGGCCCCCTTTCGACTTCATGCGCATTCCCCTCCCGGGGAGGCGCAGTTCATCCCTGGCCATGGAGAACCGATGAACCCCGAGACCGGTGAGCAGCACGTGGGTGAAAACGACATAGCCGTCGTGGGACTGGCCTGCCGAATGCCCGGAGCGGCGAATCACGAAGAATTCTGGGAGCTCCTGCGGAACGGCCGGAATTCCGTCTCCCGGCAGGACGACGGAACCTGGCGCGCCGCCCTGGAGGACCACGGCGCATTCGACGCCGAATTCTTCGGGATGACGGCCGCCCAGGCCGCCGCCACCGACCCCCAGCAGCGCCTGGTCCTGGAACTCGGCTGGGAGGCCCTCGAACACGCCGGGATCGTCCCCGGCCGGCTCCGCGGCACCCGCACCGGCGTGTACGTCGGCATCGCCTCCGACGACTACGCCACCCTCGCCGCGCGCCGCACCGGCGACGCGGGCGGTTACAGCGCCGCGGGCCGCCACCGCGCCATGGCCGCCAACCGGCTCTCCTACCTCCTCGGACTGCGCGGCCCCAGCATGGCCGTGGACACCGCCCAGTCCTCCTCCCTCGTCGCCGTCCACCTCGCCTGCGAGAGCCTGCGGCGCGGTGAGAGCGACCTCGCCGTCGTCGGCGGCGTCAACCTGATCCTGGCCGACGACAGCACCACCGTCATGGACCTGATGGGTGCCCTCTCCCCCGACGGCCGCTGCCACACCTTCGACGCCCGTGCCAACGGCTACGTCCGCGGTGAGGGCGGCGTCGCCGTCGTACTCAAGCCCCTGCACCGAGCCCTTGCCGACGGCGACCGGGTGCACTGCGTCGTCAAGGGCGGTGCCGTCAACAACGACGGCGGTGGCCCGAGCCTGACCACTCCGGACCGGGCCGCCCAGGAAGCGGTGCTCCGCGAGGCCTACGACCGGGCGGGCGTACGGCCCGGACGGGTCCGCTTCGTCGAACTCCACGGGACCGGAACCCGCGCGGGCGACCCCGTCGAAGCCGCGGCGCTCGGCGCCGTCCTGGGCACGGCCCGCGCCGCCACCGGCGCCGGCACCCCGCTGGCCGTCGGCTCGGCGAAGACGAACGTCGGCCACCTCGAAGGCGCCGCCGGCCTCGTCGGCTTCCTCAAGGCCGCCCTCACCGTCCGCGAAGGGGAGATCCCGGCCACCCTGAACCACGAGACGCCCCACCCCGACATCCCGCTGGACGCGTTGAACCTGCACGTCCCGACCGCCCCGGAGCCGTGGATCGAGCCGGCCGGGCAGCGACGGCTGGCGGGGGTGTCGTCCTTCGGCATGGGCGGCACCAACGCCCACCTCGTCCTCGAAGAGGCCCCGGCTGAGGCCGCGGCTGAGGTAGCGGCCGTGGCCGAGGGCCGGCGGGCCGCGCTGCCCGTCGTGCCCGTGGTCGTCTCCGGCCGGACCGCCGAAGGACTCCGCGACCAGGCCGCTCAGCTCAGCGCCCGTGTCGAACACGGCCCGGAGCTCGACCTCCTCGACGTCGCCTGGACCCTCGCCGACGCCCGTACCGTCTTCGGCCACCGTGCCGTCGTCCTGGCCGGCGACCGCGACGAACTGCTCACCCGTCTGGAGCGCTCCGCCGTACACGGTGTGGCGGGGTCGTTCGGTCGTCGGGTGCTGGTGTTTCCGGGTCAGGGGACGCAGTGGGTGGGGATGGGTGCGGAGCTGCTCGGTTCCTCGCCTGTTTTCGCGGGGCGGTTGCGGGAGTGTGCTGATGCTCTGGCGCCGTTCGTGGATTTCGATGTGGTGGAGGTGTTGCGGGAGGGGCGTTCGCTGGAGCGGGTGGATGTGGTCCAGCCCGTGACGTGGGCGGTGATGGTTTCGCTCGCCGAGGTGTGGCGTTCGCTGGGTGTGGTGC
>NZ_JBFRER010000153.1:0-16497 GCF_052114405.1 Streptomyces sp. M-16
GTGCCCCGGCCCCGGCCCCGGCCCCGGCCCCGGCCCCGGCCCCGGCAGCGGTCGCGGGCCTCGCCGCCGCCCTGGCCGCGGCCGCCCTCGCCCTGGACGCGATACGCCACGCCGCGCGGTGACATGCCACTCGGTAAGTCGGGCGGAGGAGGAGCGGTTCCCCCGCTGGGGGGAGCTGGTTCCTCCCAGCGGGGGAGGCCGCGACCGGGGGTGAGCTGGGAGGTTGGAGGCAGTCGGGAAACAGCCCGACTCCCCTCTCTCCACTGAGGATTGACCATGCGAAAGCTCACCATCGCCATCGCGCTCACCACTGCGGCCGTGGCCCTCGCGGCCGGCACCGCCGCGGCCGCGCCCACACCGGCCACCCCCTACCGGCCCAGCACCTCGCGCTGCACAGCTGGACCCTGCTCAACGAGCACGGCCCGGGCCCCAACCCAGGCGAGCGGCTCACCGCGCGGGTCAGCGCCCGTACGGTCGACGGCCACACCCGGGGGCACGTCGTGGTGCAGCACGTGTTCGAGAAGACCGGCACCATCCGGGCCGAGTTCGACGTCGACTGCCTGACCGTCGACGGGAACGGCGCCATCACCGTGACCGGGCCCATCTCGCAGACCGTGGTCACCCCGCTCGGGGGCGAGCCGTACCTCTTCGAGGAGGGCCAGCACCCCGAGGCTGGCCTCACCTTCTACCCGACCGACGAGCAGCACCAGCGCCGGGTCGGCTGGAACCGGACCAACCCCCAGATGTGAGGATGGGCTGTTCGAGGCCGAGCCGGTCGAGGCGAAGCGGCCGCAGCGCCGTCCGGTGGCGGTGGACAAGACCTTCCGGGCGTTCGACCCGCATCAGGTCCTGCTGTTGCCACCGTCGCTGGACGACTGGCTGCCCGAGGGACACCTGGCCCGGTTCGTCGCCGACCTGGTAGACGATGTGCTCGACCTGGGACCGGTCCTGGCCGACTACACCGAGAAGCGCGGCTACCCGCCCTACGACCCGCGCCTGATGCTCCGGCTGCTGATCTACGGCTACACCACCGGGGTGCGCTCCTCGCGGGTGCGGGCAAGAAGATCGCAGGCCGCAAGCGCCACATCGGCGTCGACACCCTCGGCCTCCTCCTCGCGGTCTGGGTCACCGCGGCCAGCGTCTCCGACAACGCCGGCGGCATCCACCTGCTCTCACACATTGCCAAGGCCCACCCCAGGATCACCAAGGCCTGGGCCGACACCGGCTACCGAACCAAGGCGATCGACCACGGCGCCACCCTCGGCATCGACGTCGAAGTCCTCCACCGTGACCCTGCCGTGAAGGGATTCAAGGTCATCCCGAGGCGCTGGGTCGTCGAGCGGACCTTCGGCTGGCTCATGAACCACCGCCGCCTGGCCCGCGACTACGAAACCCACCCGCACCGCTCCGAAGCCATGATCCGCATCGCGATGATCGACTTGATGAGCCGCAGGCTCACACGAGAGTCGACTCCGAACTGGAAGGACTCATAGTCGCCGGGCCACGCTGACCCGTGCGTCCTCGCCCCTCATTGCCTGCGGCCAGCGGTCATCGATGACCCCCGCCGCTTCCCGGCAGGCGCCACAGGCGTTCTCCCGCTCTGGCAGCCCCCAGTAGTCGGACGGCGACATGCCGGCTTCCTGGATTCCGCACAGCGTCCTGTCAAAGATGCCGAAGGCGTGGGAGACGTCGGCGGGAAGGCCGTCCGCGACGGCCCTCTCCCAGCGCATCTCCACGGGCAGGTACGGCGGCCGCGAGACCTCGAACCACTCGCCACCCACATGGGTGACGGCGTGGCACCAGGAACAGGACCAGATTTCCTCTTCCCACACAGTCGGCGGCGCCGGCCATCGCCACATAGCCCGTCCACACACATCGCACTCCACGAGCGGATCTTCACACGCCTCCGCGTGCGACCCCAACCCGCGAATTACCAAACACCCCCGCCGGGACAAAACGCTCTTTCAGGGCCGGCCAACTCAGACGGGTGGCCTGCCAGCGCGGCGAGGATGGAGGACGAGCAGACGAATGGCAGCGGCAGTACGGCCGCGCAGGAACTCGGAGCGGGCGGTCGCCCGGCCCAGAAACGAGGAAGCGTAGAGCACGACACCTACGCCCCCGGCTGGCAGGAGCGCCGCACCCCGATTCAGCCCTCGTCGCGTAACCAGCCCAGGCGTTGGCCGAAACAGGCCCATCGGGCCCGGCTTCCCTTGGTTCTGGTAGCAGGCGTCTGCTACAACGACCCTCCTTTGATCAGACTGCTCCGGGGGTCCGATGTCGACGCAGCCACCACCTCCCCTACCGCCGCCCTTTGGCCCCGTTCCCCAACCTGACCCTCCACCTCAGCCGCCACCGCCCCCACCTCCCCCGTGGTGGCGGAGCTCCACAGTCATTGCCGCCCTGGTCCCCACGTTGGTGTTCGGATCGATCGCGGTGTATCAGGGCTGGCGAGCCGTTGATGCGGCGGAGCAGAGCGCCGACGCCGATCAGTCGGGCAAGCGGCGCGATGACAAGGAAGACAAAGAGAAGAAGGAGGTAGACGCCGGCCCAATTATTTCAGTCACCCGCGGCGAATCTCCGGTACTCCCCAGGGCACTCGCCTTGAAAGAAGAACGGCACTACATCGGACCGATTGGCGACGTCGTCAGCTGGGACGACAGATTTACTGCGTGGCTCAAGGCGGAGAAAGCGAGGCCAACCAGCCTCTACGCGGTTCGGTTTACGGTGAAAGCCCTGAGGGATGACACAACAATCATCCAGGACTTCAAGCTCAAGAATCGGCAATGTCCGTTCGAAATCGCGGGCGTGAACGAAGACCTTAAGCGGTACTACAGAGGGACCTTGGTATACCCGCCGCCTGAGGGCGGCTCCGGTGAGGATGTATCGCGTGACGTCCTGGGGTTCGAGGTCGGCCAGTACGACGAAACGAGTGCCCGGATCATGGAGAAGGGCTACCCTAAGCTGGGAAGCGCGGAACTGAAGACCGACCATCAGCTGTTCCTGCGCCATCGTTTCTCGACGAAGACCGTGACGCTCGAACAGAATGACGCCCGAACCTTCGATATCTATTTCGCAGCAAACATGGAATGCACTTTCGGGCTGGAGATGAACGTCACGAGCGGCAGCACGGACACCTGGATCGAACTCCCCATTGCACCTGCCTGGATGGATGGAAAGGAAGCAGCGCTGGCACCCGGTGGCGGCACCCAGTACTCCAACCTCGTCCGGCCGAACCCCGGTAAGGGGATGGCGTTCCCGCCCATCGGATCACCGGAAATTCCGTTTGCCCCAGGCGTCAAAATCACCGCGGATGACGTCACCCCGTGAGCCGAATCTACCTTCCTGCCCTTAGCGCCCGACCCAAGAAGCCGCAGCTCTCGCGGTGGTAGCGAAGTCCGGCCACCCCTGTCACGGCGTCCCGAGGGAAGGAGCTCTCCACGCCGGTCAGGCGGGGCAGGAGGCGGTCCGCCCAGTAGCGGACGGCGTAGGGCTCGTCGAGGAGCCGAAGGGTGAGTAGGTCTTCCTCCGGGCGCACCTGGACGATACCCAGGGGGTGCTCGGAAAGGCTGCCAATCTTGCAGCAAGCGAGGAAGACGGCAGCCTCCAGCTGCGCCTGCTCTGGGTGACGGGTAGCGGGGATGGTGAGCGGCTGGTCGGTGTCCGGGCGGTGCGTGGAGGGCTCGGTGGGACTCGCCGGTGCAGCGGCGGCGGTCTTCGGTGAGGGCCAGCGTGGCCTCGGGCATCTTGGTCTCTGTTCCGCGCCACACCGGCCTCCGGCGGCGAGCGCCTTGGTGAGGTGGTCCAGCAGGTGTCGTGCGGATGGTGATGCTTCTGGCCGGACCTCGGCGAAAGAGTGCGGGGGCGTCTTCCATCGCGCGGCCGGGCGTTCACGAGCCCAGGCACATCGAAGCCCGCAGCGAGGCGGCGGTGCAAGGCGCCACAGCCGCCGTGGCCCCAATGGGTGAGGGGCGGCCACATGACATTGCGGCTGCCGTTTCCATTGGAAACGGCAGCCGGTGAGTGGCACCTGCCCTGACACGGAGTCGGGCCGCCCTGATTGCCCAGCCTCGGCCTGGCGGGATAGACGCGCCCGTATGCAGCGGCGCCTCCAGGCCGCGGCCATTGAGGGCGCCGCCTGCCGCCGGGCCCGCGCCGAGCGTGCCCAGAGCTCGGGAGCGGCAGTCATGCTGCCGCGGCCAGCGCCGCTCCGCACCACGGCTTGATCCTTCGATGGCCTGCGGACCCAACCACGCTGGTGTCAAGATGAGTTGGGATGAAAGGTAGGGGTTAGTGCAGGTTGACAGGCGGCAAATACAGACGGCGGTTCTGGGCGGTGCGGATTCGGAGGAGCCGCTGGTGCTGCCTCTGGAGGCGATCGAGCTGGATGCCTTCCGCCGGCACTACGACCAGGACACGTTCTGGTGTGGGCTGCTGCTCGGCGGCTGCGGCGGGCAGCTCACGACGAAGCTGTACACCGACCGCGTCTGCCACTTCGCCCACCACCCGGGTGCGAACGCGCCTTCGCACCGGTGCGGCCGACGTGCCCGCGGGGTGGCGAGTGCGGACCACCTGTACGTGAAGGCCGCGGCCGCCGCCCGGCTCCGCAAGGTCGGCCACCCCGGGGACCCGGTCGACTTCGACTTCGCCCGGCCGGACGGAGCAGAGATCGGGTCGGTCCTCGACATCCGGTTCAAGGAGCGCGGGCTGCGAGTGCACCTGGACCAGACGGTCGCGCCGGTCTGGGATGAGGACGGCCGCGAGCCCGTGCTGGGGGTGTCGGTACCCGTGGACCGGGACACCTTGATCGACCGCTGGTACATCCACCGGATCCGCCTCGACAGCGTCGGAACCAGCCGACAAGTCCGCATCGGCACGGAAGCCTTCATGCGGCCCACCGAATGGTTCGAACTTGAGGAGTGCGAGATGACCGGGCGCGGGCTCACCACCCCGGCAGTCGAGCGGCTCGTCCAAAGCCGCAGCACCCGCCCGGTATCCAGGCGCTCCACAGGGCAAGCACGGAAGGCCCCGGCCCCCAGGCCCGCGTGGACTTGTTGCTGCGCAAGCTGGCGGAGGCCCAGAAACTGGGGTCGGTGCTCGTCGTCACCCAGATCAGCGGCGAGATCGCTGCCATGATTGGACTGGACGAGCAGGGGCAAGCCCAGTCGCGTGCTGCTGTTGCCGGTGCCCAGGTCTGGCTGAAAGAACAGGCCGTGTTCCGCGAGCAGTTGTTCGCCGGCCTTCGCGCGGCTGTCGAGGCACGCGATGTGGAGGCGGTGCGCACGTTGTCGGTGACGGCGAACGCGACCGCGAGTCACGCCCGCACCGGTGAGGAGACCGCTATCGCCGCTGCGGCAGGTGGGCTGCTGACGGCCGATGCGCAGGTGCGCCACGAGGAGATCATGGCGGCTGAGCAGGATGCCGAGCGGGCTCGGCGGGCAGCTGAGCGTGTACGCGCGCTCCTGTCAGCCCTGCGGCGTCCTCCCGTCGGACTCCGCTCGCAACGGCGGGCCTGGATTCGGAGTTCGGTCCAGAAGCTGCTGCTCGCAGCCGAGCAGGCCGACGGCGCCCTCAGCGCCCGCGAGCGGGAGCATGTGGAGTCGTGGAAGACGCGTACCGGTTTCGACGGGGTACCAACACAGCCCGGCCCTCCCGCCGCCGGCGGGCGGCAGGTTCATGATGTGGCGTGCCCCGCCTGCAGTGCTGGGCCAGGAGTGCGTTGCGAGACGCCCCGCGGCTATCACCCGTCGCGTGTCGCCAGGCTGAGGCGCTCACGCTGACGGCCCCAGTACCGGACGAGCCCGCACATGCGCCCCACCCGCCGATACCGGGTCGGGCCTCCGGCCCCTGTCTCGCAGCTGCGGCGCAGGGCACAGTTTGACCGGCTGGGACGACGATGCTGATGGCGACGTGTCGGCGAAACGCGTCGGGGATCGCCCGACTGCTGGGTGTCAGGGCGCACTCGTACAGTCCCAGGAGGCGAGCCTGGACCCTGGAAGATCCGAGAGCGAGACGATGAGCTTTTCCGCACAGTCCTTTGTGTACGTGATCGGCCCGCCAGGGTCGAACCGGGTCAAGATCGGCACGAGCGTCAACCCCGGCCAGAGACTCAAGGAACTCCAAACGGGCAACCCCGACGTTCTCGAAATCCGGTGGACCACGCCCGGTGGCCGCGAACTGGAGACAGCGCTGCACCAGGCGTTCGCCGCCTACCGAACCGCAGGGGAGTGGTTCGACTTCGGCGATGTGGAGCCTGTCGGCGCGATCCCCCGCGCGACTCACCTACAGGCAGGACCGAGACCCCAGCTGCGCGGCCGATCGAAGTCTGCTCCGAGACCTGGCGCGCGGCCCTCGGCACGCGAGGAGGCGATCACCCCCGAGCGGCTGGCGGGCATTGTCCGGGACGTTGTTCTCGGCGTCGTCCGCGACAACGATGACCGACGGCGATGAGGACGAAGTCGAGGAGCCGATCACGAGGCCGCATCGCCTTTACCGTGTCAACCACGACATGGAACGGCTCACGGAAGCTGTGCATGGAGGGCTGGCCGCCAGGCACGCCCAGCGCATCGTCGCCGGAAAGACCTGGGTCACCGCTTTCGCCGACTGGCCCAGCCTGCTCCTCTTGGCCCTGACCGTGCCGGTCGCAGTGCCCATTGCCGCGTTCCTCGGACTGCGCCTGTACACGCGGGACATCTGGCCCATCCGCAAGCTTCCGCTCCTCGTCGCTCTCGGCTGGGCCATCTGGGATCCTCTCGGATTCGACAGACTCATCCGAGACCAGGTGTTCTCGCGCCTCCCCATGGAAGCGATTGCGACATTCGCCCATACCTACTTCACCCAAGCCGCCGTCACCATCGCCTGGTTTCTCGGACTGTTCGGAGTCGTCATCTGCATGGTCGGATACACCCGGCAAGTCACCAAAGAGACGCAAGAACTTCGCGAGGCGCGAACCCGCGCTGCGGCCGAGAAGAAGGCCGCTCGAACGAAGGTAGCTGCCCCGCGCAGCCCCCACCATCCTCACCCCCTGCCACCGGCACCGCCGATCGCCGACCTCACCCAAGCCATCCCTCCACAGGCCACCCGTCAAGATGCCTCCGTCCCCCATTCACCGGGCCGGGATCACGTGAAGGAGGCTGGAGCGAACCCCGCGAACGCACCTGAGGCGAGCACATAGCGCACTGGAGCTGATCGAAGCGGAACGTGTGGCTGTCGGTATCTGTATAGAGGCCCACAGGCAGGGTCCTGTTAACTGAACTAGGGAATGACCACCGGGGCACCGCGCCGTTCGTCCCGCCCAATTGCCGAGGGCAGGCTCAGATGCGGTAGCCACGTCGTCGCCGAGCCGGCGGCGGGGAAGGCATAGGCGGTCGGGAAAAGGGACGCACGCCGCGGTGGCGTCAGGGAGCTTCGTTTCTCTTCACTCTGGTGCACGTGACCACCCGGGTTTGGCCTTCCTCCACGTAATCGGGGAACGTCAGTACCACGGTGTCCTTGGAGTAGCTGACCTGCATCTTGCGGTAGCCCTCTTCCTGGCTATCGGTCAGGCCTCCCGAGACGGCGTAGGTGCCGTCCAGTGCTTTCACTGCCTCGTCGGGGACGTTCTGGACGACATGCGGATCGCGCCGATGCAGGTTCGTGGTCATGGACGTCGACAGGCGGCCGCCCTCAAGAGACCACGTGCCTTCATCCGACCATGCCGGGCTGCCCGCACCGCCACCTGTCAGCAACCATGTCCCACCAGGTGCCACCGTGATCTGGGCCCCGTTTCCGTTCTCGGCCCGGAAGTCCCAGGTGCCCTGGAGAAATGCTGCCAATGTCTGGCTTTTGATGCTGGTCGATCCTCCGTCCCGCGAGCAGGCCGCCAACGCGGCGGCCGCGAATCCCGCCAGCGCATACCGGAGCGCCGCCCTGCGCCCTACGAGCCGTACTGCGTCCCGAGCGTCCATGAGTCCCCCTGACTTCGCCGTCACGCCACCAGGCGCGACGTGTATCGACCCACAACATCGCCGCAGGAGCGGACCAGGGCCAGGGGGTCGGTCCTACGTGGCGGAATCTCGTCGTCTCCGGGGGAGTGGCCGGAGGTGACGCTTCCGCGTTGTCGCTGCGTACACAGGCGCGGGCTCGGCCCCTGCCCCCGCTGTCGCCCAACTCGATGGGCAGGCTTTTCCTCACCCACCACGCCGAGCCCATCCCCCGAAAGGCCGCACGCCAAAGGCGATCCCTAACGAGTTCGTGCATGGTTGGCGGTGCGACGCTGGATCGTGATCCCTGATCATGTTCGTGTGGTGGGGAACAGGTCTCGTGCAGCGATCGTAGCGATCGGCGGATTACAGGGCTGTCGGTCGCTGTGATCGCCGAACTCGTCGCCGAGATCGGTCCGTTATGGCACGAACGGCACCAGGCGAGACTGGAGTCCAGGCCACGGCAGCGGGCCGTTGGCGCCGGCGCCAGACACCGGCTGGTTCATCGACCGGCTCTTGGCCACTCTCGTCCACCTTCGCCACGGTGCCACTCACGACGTGCTGGCCTGCTGGTTCGAAGTTGACCGGTCCACGATCACCCGCGCGATCGGTGAGGTGCGGCGCCTGCTCGCAACCCGCGGCTGCACTATCGCGCCCGGCATCCGGCTCCGCACCCTCGCCGAGGTCATCGATCACCTCGGCGCCAGCGGACAGACCGGGATCATCGACGGCACCGAGATCCGAGTCCGCAGGCCCGCCGCCGGCCGCAAGGACCGGGAGAAATTCGTCTCCGGCAAGAACAAGCAGAACGCGGTCAGGGCCATTGTCCTCACCGACGCAGGCGGCAGGCTCCTGTTCTGCAGTCCAGCCCAGCCGGCCAGCGGTGCCGACATCACCCACGCTCGACAGTTAGGCCTGGTCAAGCCCCTGGCGGGCGCCCCGGCCGTGGAGATCCTCGCCGACGCTGGTTACCAGGGACTGGGCGCCCAGACCGGCGGCCGCATGGTAACACCACCGCATCGTAAGTTCAAGAAGAACCCACCAGAGTGGTACGAGGAAATCTACGAGCGCCAGCACAAGGCGCACTCTTCACGCCGGACCCGCGTCGAGCACGGCATCGCACACCTCAAGAACTGGCGAGCCCTCGCCCGCCACCACGGCCGACGCGAGCACCTGAGCGACACCATCCAAGCCGTAGCCGGACTGCTTTCACACCAGCAGACCGCCACCCGCGGGGCCCGTCAGCCACAGTGACCCATGCGCCGACCCGCACCTTTCGACGTCGCACGCCAACCATGCACGAGCTCGTTAGTCACAGCTGATGCGCGAACCATCAGGCGCCGCCTCGGCGGACCACGAGAACCAGGTTCGCGCGTCCACGCCGAGCAGGGCCCCCGGGTCCGGCTCCGCCCCGTAAATCTCGCGGAGCTTTTCGGGTGAGTCGAAGGCGAGGGTGATGCTCGGCCGGTCGGCGGATTCGAAGCAGAAGACAGCGATCCGCCCGTCGGGCCCCATGTCCAGGCCGTTCACCGGGCGCCATCCCGCCGCCGACGCTTCCCGACCGTAGTACTCCAGCACTTCTTCCCTGGTCCCGCTGTACGCGTACAGCCGCCGCGCGGAGAGCCAGGCGTCCGCGGTGTCATCGACACAGGAGGATCCGGCCCACGGACCGCCGCCGACGGACACGGCCCCCTCCGGACGCAGCGCCAGCGCGGACAGCTCGTCGAGCTCGGCCACAGCGGGCTCGGTTCCCTCGCAGGTTTCGAACGGGGGGAGGAGAGAACATCCGCTCAGGCTGGTTCCGACGAGCAGGACCGCCAACAGCACCCGCACGGTAAGCATGTTCATGGCGAAATTATGGCCCCTGCCCGAAGCCGCGGAGCCGTCTCCTCCCGGCAGCCCACCATGCCGGGCGCGAGCGGCAGACCTGACCGCTGAGCCAACCCGCCAGCCTCCCGGAAGGCCGACACCTGGTTCGGCTACCCAGCCCAGAAGCATGCGATGCACCTCTCCCAGGTGTACACGCTGCTCGGCGACACCCGCGCCGCGTACCGGGCCGAGGACGCCGTCCCGGCCCTGGCGTCCTCGCCATCGGTCTCGACCCGTGCCCTGATCGCCATGGACACCGTCGCGTGCCTGCGGGTCGACGGAGATCTGGGCGAGGCCGCCGCGATGGCGGCCGCCGTCTACGACCGGCTGCCCCCGCCTACCGGAGCGCCTGGTGCACTCGCCGGATTCTCCGGCTTCCCTGCACAGCACCGTAGCCGTATTGCAGGTACAGCACACAAGACGCGGGAAGTGTACACTTCTGCACATGAGTGAGACTCTGCCGATCACCGAAGCGCGAGCGAAGTTCGGCTCGCTGGTCCGCCGGGCGTCCCACGCCCGCGAGCGCATCACGATCACCGACCACGGACAGCCCGCGGCCGTGCTCATCAACCCCCAGGAGCTCGCCGATCTGGAGGACGCGCTCGCCTTGGCCCTCTACCGGGAGCGGCAGTCCGCCGGCACCGCCGCGGCCGTCCCGCACGATGACGTCCGCGCCCGGCTCGGCCTGGAGCGCGGGTGACCTTCACGATCGTCTGGGACGAGCCCGCCATCGACGCGGCCGCCCACTTCCTCAAGGACGACCCCGACGGTCTGCGGCAGCTGATGGACGCCGTCGACCTCCTGGCCGACCAGCCCCGGCCTGAAGGCAGCATCCCGTACGGCTCGCAGGACCTGCGCCGGATGCACGTCGGCCGCTACCGGGTCATGTACGAGATCACCGAGGCCACCGTCACCATCGTGGTCATCCACGTCGGCCGGCTCGGCTGACACCCCCGCAGCACACGGCTGGGGGCCGGACCGCGATCGGTCCGGCCCCTGGCCGTGTGTGTCAGACCCGTTAGCCCCAACAGGTCTAAACCATCGCCGAACGGCTTCGGGCCTCGGGAAGATCGACAAGCGGCGTACCGATGTTCCCCGGGGCCGTGACACCTCAGTCGTCGGGCTGCTGTCGCGCCTGGTACCGGGCGCTCTGAGCTGCCTTCGTGGCCTGGAACTTTGCCACACGCTCGTCCGATTCGATCTTGAGTCTTTGGATCTCCGCGTCCGCTGCGTCCCTGAGCCGTTGAGTATTGGCGTCGATCTTCGCCTTGGCGACGGTCGCGGCGGCGGTCACAGAGGCCGCTATCGCGCCGCCGGCCAGGATCTCGTTGAACAGCTCAGGCTCGGCCTGGCGCTGAAGCGCCTCGGAAGCGCTTTCAAACGGGCGTCGCTCCTGCGTCGTTCCTCGCCGCCAGTTCGAAAGCCGGCCCCGGACATCGTCCGGCGCGCGCGACACTATGGGCGGGTCGGGCTGCTTGGGGTGGTTGTGCTCTCTGGAGTCCGCCATTTGCGGGGCTGGCCGGGCTCGTCGAGGAAGAGGCGGCAGCGGTCGCTCGCCTGGGGCTTCTGAACGGGTTTCAGCACCGCTCAGAGCAACGCCAGTGCCGTCTTGGCCGATATGCCAGCTGTAGGCAATCCGCGGATCAGGTATCTCGCTTCCCGACACCTCGCCAGCGTATCCAAATGAGGCGCGGCAGCGCGGCCGATTCGGCAGCCTGCTGGCCGATGAGATTGAGGAAGCCCGCGGTCCCGCCCGCGTGGCCTGATCACGCCCAGCGCCGGATGCGCCAGGGCCTACGCTGCGCGCATGAGTGACAAGATCCCCGTGCGCGGGGGCAGGAAGGGCCAGCAGCACCGGGCGACCCCGGACGACCTGCGGTCCTACTCCGTCAGC
Source organism: Streptomyces sp. M-16 (assembly GCF_052114405.1). Classification (NCBI taxonomy): domain Bacteria; kingdom Bacillati; phylum Actinomycetota; class Actinomycetes; order Kitasatosporales; family Streptomycetaceae; genus Streptomyces; species Streptomyces sp. M-16. Next base: position 11,722 of record NZ_JBFRER010000153.1, read on the forward strand.
CCGGCCTCGCCGGTCACCGTGACGCGGGCCGACGGGACGACGGCGACCCAGGCGGCGAAGTCCCCCCGCGCGACAGCGCCTGCGCCTCGACGGCGGGGCCCTGCGGTGTGCGCGATGTGCGCCGGCCCCATCGAGGGCACCGTCTGGATCAGCCGCGCCCAGGGGGCGTGCCGGGGCAAGCCGGTCCATCCGGAGTGCGAGAAGAAGGAACAGGCCGCCACGGCGCAGCGCCGGGCGGCGAAGAAGGAAGCGAAGGCGAACCGGCCGTTGTCGTTGGTCGAGGAGAACCGTCGGCTGCTGGCCAGGCAGGACCAGATCCGCGAACAGCGGCGGGCGCGCAGCGCACCCAGGTAGCGCCGAGGACCCGCTCGCCGTGACGGCTTCGAGCTGGTCCAGCCCCGGCCTGCGACTGCGGCCGGGGTGTTGGGTCCAAGCAGGTCTAAAGGGGTGTGAGGTGCAGTGCCCGGTCCAGGGCTCGCAGCAGCTCCGGCTCCCATCCGGCGCGCGTGACGTCCACGGCGAGCAGGCCGCCGGCGCTGAGCGCGGCGAGCTGGACCTGGTGCTCGACGCCGAGGCGCCAGGCCTCGCGCAGGACGTGCCGGGCCTCGTCGCGGGCCCTGCGGCCGGTGGTCGCGGCATTCCTGGCCTCGGGCAGGGCAGCGAGGCTGCGGGCAGCGCGCTGGAGCCGGTCCATCAGCTCGGCGGCCCGTTCGGCGTCCGGCGCGGGCGGTACCAGGTGCAGCTCGGGGGCGGCTACGCCGCGGCGCAGCTGTTCCATCCGCACCGGCAGCGTCGACCAGCCCGGCGTTCCGGCGAGGTCGAGGTTCACCCGGGTCACCGTAGTGGCGTAGGCGCGTCCGGTACCCCACTCCTGCAGGGCGGTGCCGGCGGGCCGGTACTCGGGCTCGACCCCCTCGGCGACGACGCCGCCGTGGTTTCCGCGCACCGACACCCACAGCCAGTCCGCGCCGCCGGTGACGTCGCTCATCAGCATGCGGCGCACCAGGAGGTAGCGCTGCAGCGCGGCCCGGGTGGCCCGGCGCAGCGGGTAGACCTCGACGGGCACCGGGCTGTCGGGGCGGGCGTTCTGCGGCCGGCGCCGGATGCGGACCTCCCCCAGGGCCGGGGAGAGGTCCTCCAGGCGCAGCGCGCACAGTTCACCGACCCTGGCTCCTGTGTCCAGGACGACCGAGGCCATGGCGAGCATCTCGGCCGAGGTCTGGCCGGCGTCACCCTTGGCGTTCTTCAGGCGCTCCACGGAGCGAAGTTCGTCGCGCTCGGCCGCGGCCTGCTCGGCGCGGGTGTTGGCCTCGGCGAGCTCCTGCTCGGCGGCCGGATCATCGGACGGTGCCGGCGGGGTGGGCGGGTTGGGGTTCGGGTCGCCGGTTGGGGCGGGGTCGCCGCCCTCGCCCGAGCCGCCCTTGATGGGCCAGATCGGGCGGCCATCGCGGCGCAGTCCGAGGGCGGCCTCTCCCGTGCGGGGGTGAGTGGGCAGGGCACCGTCGAGGGTGTTCTCGGGCATAGTGGGTCGGCCCTCCAGGGGCGTGGTGTCGGCATGGAAAAGGGCCCGCCGGACTGGCGGGCCCTGGGCGAAGGAGAGACGGTATTGCGGCTACCTGCTCGCATGGCGCATGGCAGGCGTCCGTCTGGTGTCGGCTCGTCGGTTAGGAATCGGGCGGGTCCCCCTTGTCTCCGTTGCATTGAGTGGTAGATCATCTACGGGTAGTCAACTGGAGGGTGGTTCTAAAACATATGTTCGCCATCGATATGGGTTCGATGCGGGTGGAGACACTCCAGTCAGTCTCTGGTCTCGCCGACGGGCACACGCAGAGCGGCCAGATCACGATTACGCGCGGCATGGACAAGAGCAACGAACTCACCAAGTGGATCGTGGACTCGCGGGCAGGGAACACCAGCGGGCGCGCCATCAGTATCTGCCGCTTGGACGCCACCCACACGGTCGTCCAGCGCTTCAACCTGCGCAACGCCCGAGCGTCGTCGTGGTCGAGCTCCGACCTATCTGCCTCCAGCTCCGATGAGGCGATTGAGACCGTCCAAATCGATTTCGACGAGATGGTGATCGAGTAGGGGCCAGGCAATGCCTCACTCCGGGATAACGAAGCGCGCTCACTGGCGGGGCCAGGTATGCCGGGGTTGGTTGAGGCTAGCCAGCGGCCTCGTCGTTGAGCAGGCGCGCGGGCGTCGACCAGGCGGTCGCCGCCGTCACCACCGCTGCCACCGCAGGGGCACCCGCGCCCGCTCCGGCCGCCCCGGTGGCGAACCCCGCCGCCGCGCCCGCTCCGGCTCCGACTTCGGCTCCGGCTGACGCCCGTGTGCCCGCACCCGCCGCTGCGCCGGGCACCGCTCCCGCTCCGGCTACTGCGGCGCCGGTGCGGGAGGCCGTCGATCCATGGGCGCCGCCCGCCAGCGTGGACGCGAAGCGCTCCTGGGGCCCGCTGACCGAGGGGTTGAGCGTGTCCCGGGACCTGGACCTCGGCGACCGCGCGAAGAGTTGGAGCAGCTCGGCGTCAACCGGCTCGCGCACGCCGCGATCGTCGGCGTCGTCAAGGACGTGCTGCCCGAGACGCAGGTGGGTCTCCTGGTCGGCTCCCGCCAGTGGCCCCTGCTCGCCCACCGCATGGACCAGATCCGCGACCAGGGCGGCCCCGGCCTCCTCGCCGCGCACCTGGTCCGTCTAGGGACCGACACCTCCTTCAAGGAGGCCTCGGGCTCCGCCACGGTCGGGCGTCTCGTGGACGCGACCCTGCACTCCCTGACGACACCGCCCTCGGCGCCGGCCGCGCCCGCCTCCCGCCCCCGGGTCTCCCCGGCGGCGGCCCGCTCCCGCTCCACCACCACACCCGCCGCCGCGGCCCCCGGACAGCAGGCCCCGACCGAAGCCGCCGTCCCCGCCCACCGCCAGCAGGCCGCACCGGCCAAGGGCGCGGGGCGGTCACGGTGACCGGCCAGACCCCCCCGCACGCGGCCGCGGCGGGCGGGGTGTCCGGGCATGGCCGGGGCGGGCGCTGGGCCTGGAGGACCGGCCACATCTATTTGCTTGTGGGGCGCGGCCCGGGGTCGCGCTGCGGGGCGGGGCCAGACTGTCTCTTGCGGGTCAGCGCAGGATGGCTGTGACCTTGTTGCGGAGCTGGTCGATGGAGTACGGATTGCCGATCACGCTCATCCCTTCGGGCACGTCGATCGATTCGGCATACCCGCTGGCGAACAGGATCGGAATCTGCGGACGTACCCGGCGAGCCTGCTTGGCAAGCTCTCGTCCGTCCATGACCGGAAGTGCGACATCGGTGAACAGCAGATCGAGTGACTGGCTGTCGTCCCGCAACACTTTGAGAGCCTGCTCGGCGCCATCGGCTTCTACGACTTTGTGTTCGAGTTCTTCCAGGACATCCACCGCGAGCATGCGGACGATGTCGTCGTCCTCGACCACCAGAATGTGGGCCACTGCTGCCTCCTGTAGGTAGAGCTAGTACTGCAACGGTCTTTGCCGTGACGGTTGGGCAGTTCGGTCGTTGGTCAGTTCATGGGTGGGGAGCTTGCTGATGCCCGGTTGTGGGCTGGTGAACTGAACTTGTTGCATGAGCGGTTCGTGCACCGTTTCTCCAGGTCGGAGCCGCGGGAGTCGTCTCTTGCCTATATGCGGGGGCTGATGGCTCCGCTGGAGCGGAAGAACGGCTGGACGCTCGCGGAGGAGGCCGGGCACGCGGGTCCGGACCGTATTCACCGGCTGTTGAACCGGATCGACTGGGACGCCGATGAGGTCCTGGACGACGTGCGGGACTACGTCGTCGAGCATCTCGGCGCTCCGGACGCGGTGCTGATCGTGGATGACACCGGGTTCCTGAAGAAGGGTGTCCGCTCGGCCGGCGTTCAGCGTCAGTACTCCGGCACGGCCGGGCGGACGGAGAACTCCCAGATCGGGGTGTTCCTCGCCTATGCCGGCGGCCGGGGCCGCACGTTGATCGACCGGCGTCTGTATCTGCCCACCTCATGGACGGATGACCGGGAACGGTGCCGGGCGGCCGGCATCGAGGACACGGTCGCCTTCGAGACGAAGGTGGTGATGGCCAAGGCCATGGTCCGCCGGGCGATCGCGGACCGGATTCCGTTCCGGTGGGTGACCGCGGATGCCGCCTACGGTTTCTCCAAAGGCTGGCGGTCCGAGCTGGAGCGGGCGGATGTCTTCCATGTCATGGCGACCACCCGCCATGACACCGTCGTCTCCCGCTGGGCCATGGACCATCCCGTTCACGACCTGTTTCCCGGGCTGCCCCGGCAGAAGTGGAAGCGCCGTTCCTGCGGCGACGGCGCCCACGGCCCCAGGGTCTACGACTGGGCCAGGGTCGAGGTCCGGCCCTGGCACCGCGAGGACCGCCGGCACTGGGTGATCGCCCGCCGAAGCGTCAGCCGGCCGGATGAGATCTCCTACTACATCGCCTACTGCCCGGCCGAAACCACACTCGACGACCTCATCCGCATCGCGGGAAGCCGGTGGGCGGTCGAGGAATGCTTCCAGACCGCGAAACAGGAATGCGGCCTGGACGACTACCAGGTCCGCCGATATCCCGGCTGGCATCGCCACATGACCCTCGCGATGGCCGCCCACGCCTGCCTCACCGTCCTGCGGGCCCGCGAACTCGACACCGGGAAAGCAGAAACGGATCCTCCCAGCTCATACCCCTCGCCCTCCCCGAACTCCGACGCCTGATCCACCGCCTCGCCCACCGTCGCCCGGCACCCATCGACCACGTCCTGCAC
>NZ_JBFRER010000154.1:0-16204 GCF_052114405.1 Streptomyces sp. M-16
ACGAGGTGGCGGGCGACCGCGCGGCCCAGGACGCCGGTGCCACCGGTGACCAGGACCGTGCCGCCCTCGGTGAAGGACAGCCCGTCCCCGTTCGGTTCGGGCCGGGCCCGGAGCAGGCGCGGGACCCGGGCCGCTCCCCCGCGCACCGCCAGCTGCGGTTCCGCGGAGGTGAGGTGGGGGGTCGGGTCGGCGTCCTCGTCCAGGTCCAGGAGGTGGAAGCGGCCGGGGTGCTCCGACTGCGCCGAGCGCACCAGACCCCACACGGCCGCACCCGCCCGGTCGCGCACGTCCTCGCCGACCGCGCCGCGGGTGACGAACACCAGGCGGTCCTCCCCGGCGTCGGCCAGGGACCCCTGGAGGGCTTCCAGGGCCCGGCCCAGGGCGGGGCGGACGCCGTCGGAGGTGTCCACCTCGTACGCCCTGCCCGCGGGCAGGGGCTCGCCCGCCGGGGCCGCCGCCCAGTCCAGGGCGAAGAGGGTGTCGGCGGTCCGGGTCGTCCCGCCCGGGGTCATCGGGCGCAGTGTGAGGGAGGCGACGGTGGCGACCGGCAGGCCGCTCTCGTCGGTGGCGGTCAGGGCGACCGCGTCCTCGCCGGCCGGGCTCAGCCGGACGCGCAGGCTGCGGGCGCCGGTGGCGTGCAGGGCGACCTCGCGCCAGGCGAACGGCAGGCGGGCCCCACCGCCGGCGGGGAGCAGGCTGCCCGTCCCGGCGGCCTGGAGGGCGGCGTCGAGGAGGGCCGGGTGAAGGCCGAAGCGGCCCGCGGCCTCCTGGCGTTCGGGGTCGAGGGCGACCTCGGCGTACACCTCGTCGCCGAGCCGCCAGGCGGCGCGCAGGCCCTGGAAGGCGGGCCCGTAGGCGAATCCGGCGTCGGCCAGGCGCGGGTAGAAGGGGTCCAGGTCGACGGCCTCGGCGCCGGCGGGGGGCCAGGTGTCGCCGAGGCCGGTGTCCGCGGTGGCGGTGGCGGCCGGGGCGAGGACGCCCTCGGCGTGCCGGGTCCAGGCGCCGTCCTCGTGGCGGGCGTACGCGGTGAGGGTGCGGCGGCCGTCCGGGTCGGCGGGGCCGACGGCCAGCTGGACCTGGACGCCGCCCCGCTCGGGCAGCGCCAGCGGGGCGTGCAGGGTCAGTTCCTCCAGCAGGCCGCAGCCGACCTGGTCGCCGGCCCGTACGGCGAGTTCCACGAAGGCGGTGCCGGGCAGCAGGACCGTGCCGGCGACGGCGTGGTCGGCCAGCCAGGGCTGCGCGGACAGCGACAGGCGTCCGGTGAACAGGAGGTCGTCGGAGGCGGCGACCGTCACCATGGCGCCGAGGAGGGGGTGGCCGGCCGGGTCCAGGCCCGCCGAGGTCACGTCGCCGGCCCCGGGGGTGCCCTTGAGCCAGTAGCGCTCGCGCTGGAAGGCGTACGTGGGCAGGTCGACGCGGCGTGCGCCGGGGTACACGGCGTCCCAGTCCACCGTGACGCCCCGGGCGTGGGTCTCGGCGAGGGCCCTGGTGTAGGAGGTCGGCTCGGGCTGGTCGCGGCGCAGGGCCGTGCTCCAGCGGATGCCGGTGTCCTCGTCGAGGCAGTCCTGTCCCATGGCGGTGAGCACGCCGTCGGGGCCGAGTTCCAGGAAGGTGGTGACGCCGTGGTCGGCGAGGGTGCGGACGCCGTCGTGGAAGCGGACCGCCTGGCGTACGTGGCGCACCCAGTACTCGGGTTCGCAGAGCTCTTCGGCGGTGGCGACGCGGCCGGTGACGTTCGAGACGACGGGGATGGTGGGCGGGCGGAAGGTCAGGCGGGAGACGACACCGCGGAAGGTGTCCAGCATCGGTTCCATGAGCAGGGAGTGGAACGCGTGGCTGACCTTGAGCCGCTTGGTGCGGTGGCCGGCGGCGGCGAGCTGTCCGGCGGCGGCGAGGACGGCGCTCTCGGTGCCGGAGACGACCACGGACCGCGGCCCGTTGACGGCGGCGATGTCGACGCCGGGGGCGAGGAGGGCGCGGACCGTCTCCTCGGGTGCCTCCACCGCGACCATGGCGCCGCCCTCGGGCAGCGCCTGCATGAGCCGGCCGCGGGCGGCGACGAGGGCGGCGGCGTCGGCGAGCGGGAGCATGCCCGACACGTGGGCGGCGACCAGTTCGCCCACCGAGTGCCCGAGGAGGAAGTCGGGGCGCAGGCCGTGGCTCTCGGCGAGGCGGAAGAGGGCCGTTTCGAGGGCGAAGAGGCCGGCCTGGGTGTACTCGGTGCGGTCCAGGAGCGGGGAGCCGTCGAAGACGACGTCCCGGACGGGGGTGTCGAAGTACCGGTCGAGGTGGGCGCAGGCCTGGTCGAAGGCGTCGGCGAAGACGGGGTGCGCGGCGTGCAGTTCGCGTCCCATGCCGGGGCGCTGGGCGCCCTGGCCGGTGAAGAGGAACGCGAGGCGGGGGTCGGGGCGGGCCGTGCCGTGGACCAGGTTCTCGGCGGGTGCGTCGTCGGCCAGGGCGCGCAGGCCCGCGCGGAGCTCGTCCGGGGTGGTGCCGAGGACCGCCGCGCGGTGGGTGAGGGCGGCGCGGGCGGTGGCGAGGGTGTGGGCGGTGTCGGTGAGGGGGGCGCCGTCGGCGGGGTGGCCGGCGGGGTGGTCCAGCAGGGCGCGGGCCTGGGCGCGCAGTGCTTCGGGGCCGCGGGCGGAGAGGGGCCAGGCCACGACCGGGGGCTGCGGGGCCGGTGCGGTCCGCGGACCGTCGTCGGCGGTGTCCGGCCGGTCGTCGGCGGTGTCCGGCTCGGGGCGTTCGAGGATGAGGTGGGCGTTGGTGCCGCTGATGCCGAAGGAGGACACGGCCGCCCGGCGGGGCCGGCCGGTCTCGGGCCAGTCCGTGGTGGCGGTGAGCAGGGAGACGGCTCCGGCGGTCCAGTCGACGTGCGGGGTGGGCTCGTCGACGTGCAGGGTGCGGGGCAGGACGCCGTGGCGCATCGCCTCGACCATCTTGATGACGCCCGCCACGCCCGCGGCGGCCTGGGTGTGGCCGAGGTTGGACTTGACGGAGCCCAGCAGGAGCGGTCGGTCGGTGGGGGTGCGGTCCTGGCCGTAGGTGGCGAGCAGGGCCTGGGCTTCGATGGGGTCGCCGAGGGTGGTGCCGGTGCCGTGGGCCTCGACGGCGTCGACCTCGCGTGCGGTCAGGCGGGCCTGTTCCAGGGCCTGGCGGATGACGCGCTGCTGGGAGGGGCCGTTGGGGACGGTGAGGCCGCTGCTGGCGCCGTCCTGGTTGACGGCGGAGCCGCGGATGACGGCGAGGACCCGGTGGCCGTGGCGGCGGGCGTCGGAGAGCCGTTCCAGCAGGAGCAGACCGGCGCCCTCGCCCCAGCCGGTGCCGTCGGCGGCGGCGGCGAAGGGCTTGCAGCGGCCGTCGGGGGCGAGGCCCCGCTGCTGGCTGAAATCGACGAACAGGTCGGGGTTGGCCATGACGGTGACCCCGCCGGCCAGGGCCAGGGTGCATTCGCCCTGGCGCAGGGCCTGGGCGGCGAGGTGGAGGGCGACGAGGGAGGACGAGCAGGCCGTGTCGATGGTGACGGCGGGCCCCTCCAGGCCCATGACGTAGGAGACGCGGCCGGAGGCGACGCTGCCGGCGTTTCCGCTGCCGAGGTAGACCTCGACGCCTTCGGGCAGGTCGCGGGGGCCGGTGGCGTAGTCGTGGTGCATGACGCCCGCGAAGACGCCGGTGCGGCTGCCGCGCAGCGTGGTGGGGTCGAGGCCGGCGCGTTCGAAGGCCTCCCAGGCGGTTTCGAGGAGGAGCCGCTGCTGGGGGTCCATGGCGAGGGCCTCGCGGGGCGAGATCCCGAAGAAGCCGGCGTCGAACTCGGCGGCGCCGTCGAGGAAGCCGCCGTCGCGGACGTAGCTGGTGCCCTGGTGGTCGGGGTCGGGGTGGTAGATGCCGTCGAGGTCCCAGCCGCGGTCGGCGGGGAAGCCGGCGACGGCGTCGCGGCCCTCGGCGACGAGCTGCCACAGTTCTTCGGGGGTGCGGACGCCGCCGGGGTAGCGGCAGCTCATCGACACGATCGCGATCGGTTCGGGTTCCTCGGCCGAGCGCAGCCGCTCCCGGGTCTGGTGGAGTTCGGCCGTCATCCACCGGAGGTGGTCGAGCATCTTTTCTTCGTTTGTCATGACGTACCGAAACTCCCGTTGATCAGGTCGAAGAGGCTGTCCCCCGGCGGCGGTGGACCGGGTGGGGCGGCCGTCAGCGTCGCGACAGCCCCACGTACTGCTCGGCGAAGTCGGTCGCCGCGGCGGTGGATCCCGTCAGGTGCTCGAAGCGCGCCCGGCGCAGGCCCCGGTCGAAGGGGGTTTCGTCCGGGCCGGTGTGCAGCAGGTCGGTCATCCACCGGGAGAACTCCTGGCCGAGCCAGGCCCGTCGCAGGGCGGTCGCCGAGTAGGCGTCGAGGGCCTCGCGGCGGCCGGTGCCGTACCAGACGGCGAGGGCTCCGGCGAGGAGTTCGGCGTCGGCGACGGCCAGGTTCAGTCCCTTCGCGGCGCTGGGCGGAACGATGTGGGCCGCGTCGCCGAGGAGGAAGAGCCGTCCGTGCTGCATGGGTGCGCAGACGAAGCTGCGCAGCGGGACGAGGGTGCGTTCGAGGACGGGTCCGGTGGGCAGGGTGCCGGTGCCGCCGGTGAGGCGGAGGTCGAGCTCGGCCCAGATGTCCTCGTCGGAGCGGGTGTCGGCGCTCTCGCCGGGCGGGACCTGGAGGTAGAGGCGGCTGACGGTGCTGGAGCGCATGCTCTGCAGGGCGAAGCCGCGCTCGCCGACGGCGTAGACGAGTTCGGGGGACAGGGGCGGGGCGGCCGCGAGGACGCCCAGCCAGGCGTACGGGTAGGTGTGGGTGGCGGTGGTGAGGGAGGCGGTGGGTACGGCGGTGCGGCTGACGCCGTGGAAGCCGTCGCAGCCCGCCACGAAGTCGCAGGTGATCTCGGTGGGGCGGCCGTCGAGGGTGCAGGTGACGGTCGCGCCGTCGCCGGCGAGCCGGTCCACTTCGACGTCGTCGACGTCGAAGTGGAGGGCTCCGGCGGTGGCGGTGCGGGCGGCGATGAGGTCCTTGACGACCTCCTGCTGTCCGTACATCCACACGGATTCCCCGGTGAGCTTGGTGAAGGGGAGGCGGTGGGTCTCCCCTTCGACGCGCAGCTCGAAGCCCTCGTGGACCAGGCCCTCCCGGTCGAGGCGGGCGGCCACGCCGGCCCGGCGCAGGGCTTCGACGGTGCCCTGTTCCAGGAGGCCGGCCCGGACGCGCCGTTCGACGTGGTCGCGGCCGCGGCGTTCCAGGACGACGCAGTCGATGCCGTTCAGTTCGAGGAGCCGGGCGAGCAGCAGGCCGGCGGGGCCGGCTCCGATGACGCAGACCGGGGTGTGGATCCGCTGGGGGGCGCCGGTCACGGGCTCACCGTTCCGGCCGGGTCGACGCGGACGGTCGCGGTGAGGGGGAGGTCTTCGCAGGAACGGCCGACGGAGACGGTGCGCGGGCCGGCGGCGACGGTCCAGGCGCCGGTGTCGGTGTTCCAGTACTCGAAGCGGCGGGTGTCGAGGGCGATCTCGACGGTGGCGGACGCTCCGGGCTCCAGGTGGGCGGACGCGTAGCCGGCGAGGGCCTTGGGGGCCTGGGGTGCGGTGACCTCGGGGCTGCTGCCGAGGTAGACCTGGACGGTTTCGCGGCCGGCCCGGTCGCCGGTGTTGCGCACGGTGCAGGAGACGGTCAGGTCGCGGCCGTCGGCGGTGAGGCGGAGGTCCTCGTAGGCGAAGGTGGTGTAGCTGAGGCCGTGCCCGAAGGGGAACAGGGGGGCGACGTCGTGCTCGTCGTGCCAGCGGTAGCCGACGAAGATGCCTTCCTGGTACTCGACGCGGCCGTCGACGCCGGGGTAGCGCAGCGGGTCGCCGGCGACCGCGGTGTGGTCGGCGTCGACGGGGAAGCTCTGGGTGAGTTTGCCGCTGGGGTTGGCGTCGCCGAAGAGGAGGGCGTCGGTGGCCTCGGCGCCCATCTCGCCGGGGTACCAGACGTCCAGGACGGCGGCGACGTCGTCGAGCCAGGGCATCGTCGGGGACGAGCCGGTGTTGAGCACGACGACGGTGTTGGGGTTGGCCTTCGCGACGGCGGTGATCAGGGTGTCCTGGAGGCCGGGCAGGGCGAGGGCGGGGCGGTCGATGAGCTCGGCCAGCTCGTCGTAGGCGAAGACGACCGCGGCCTGTGCGCCGCGCGCGGCCTCGACGGCCTCCTCGATGTCGGCCCGCGCCTGCTCGGGGGTGATCCAGCCGAGGGTGAGGTGGACGGGGTTGGTGGGCATCGGCAGGGCGGACAGGACCAGCTTGTAGGTGCCGGGGAGGAGGTCGACGGTGAGGCCGGCCGTGTCGCCGAAGGAGCTGCCGGCGAAGACGCGGGGGTGGCCTTCGAGGTCGATGGCCGCGTAGCCGCCGAGTGCCGTGACGGCGATGCGGTAGCGGCCCTCCGTCTCGATGGTCAGTTCGCCCTCGTAGAAGTAGTCGGGCTCGGTGGAGGGGCCGGCCGGGACCTCGCCCTCGTGGAAGGCGGGGACGAGGGCCGACGCGGGGATGGGGCGGCCGGCCGGGTCCTCGCCGACGCGGAACTCGACGGCGTCCTCGCCGAGGCGGGTGCGCAGCACGTCGAGGGGGGTGGCGGCGTGCTCCGGGACGACGAGGGCGCTGCCGACTCCGGCGGTCTTGGGGGTGACGGCGGGCCTGCCGATGACGGCGAGGCCGTGGGCGGCGCGGCCCGGCTCGGTGAGCTTGTCCGCGGACAGCGGCAGGACGCCCCGGGGGTTGTGCAGGAGCACCGATCCGGCGGTGGCCACTTCCAGGGCGAGGGCGCGGCCCCGCTCGGGGTCGCGGGCGGGCTGCTCGCGGGGGGCGTCGGTGTCGAGGAGGCCGAAGCGGGCCATCTGGCCGACGATGCGGGCGACCGCGCGGTCCAGGACGGTCTCGTCGACGCGGCCCTCGGTGATGGCCTCGCGCAGCGGGGCGCCGAGGTGGGCGCCGTCGGGCATCTCCTGGTCGAGGCCGCGCTCGATGGCGACGGTGTCGTGGACGGCGTCCCAGTCGGACATCACCCAGCCCTCGAAGCCCCATTCGTCGCGCAGGACCGTGGTCAGGAGGGTTTCGTTCTCGCAGCTGGGGTGGCCGTTGACGCCGTTGGTGGCGCCCATGAGGGCGCCCGCGCCGGCCTGGACGGCGGCCTCGAAGGCGGGGAACTCGATCTCGCGGAGGGTCCGTTCGTCGACGACGGTGTCGACGGCCATCCGGTTCTCTTCCTGGTTGTTGGCCGCGAAGTGCTTGGGCATGGCGATGACGCCCTGCGACTGGATGCCGTTGATCACGGCGGTGCCGATGGCGGTGACCAGGAGCGGGTCCTCGCCGTACAGCTCGAAGTTGCGTCCGCCGAAGGGCTGACGCAGCACGTTGATCATGGGGCCGATGAGGACGTCCTGGCGCTTGGCGCGGGCCTCGTGGCCGAGGTACTCGCCGTAGCGGGCGGCCAGTTCCTCGTCGAAGGTGCAGGACAGGGCGATGGGGGCGGGCAGCGCGGTGGTGGTCTTGCGCTTCATGCGGACGCCGGCCGGGCCGTCGGTCATCCGCAGCTCCGGGATGCCGAGGCGGGGGACGCCGGGGATGTACCCGGACTGGCCGAGGCGCTCGGGGTCGTCGGAGCCGTGGACGAAGGTGAGCTTCTCGTCGAGGGTCATGGCCTGGACGAGCGCGGTCACGTCGACGGGGGTCTGCGGGGTCATCGGGGGTCACTTCCGGTTCGTGTCGCGGCGGGCGGGGTGGTGTCCGGGCGGGCCGCCAGCAGGGCGCGGGCGGGGGCGTCGGCCTTGAGGAGCATTTCGTCGTACTCGTCGTGGGGGTCGGAGCCGAGCACGACGGCGCCGCCGGCGCCGATCCGCCAGCGCCCGTCCGCGAGGACCATGGTCCGGATGACGATGTTGAGGTCGGTGGTGCCGTTGCAGGCGAGGAAGCCGATGGCGCCGGAGTAGATGCCGCGGGCGCGGCCCTCCAGGGACTCGATGATCTCCAGGGTGCGCTGCTTGGGCGCGCCGGTCATCGAGCCGCCGGGGAAGCCGGCGCGGACGCAGTCGATGGCGTCGTTGCCGTCCTTGAGGGTGCCGCGGATGGTGGAGACGAGCTGGTGGACGGTGGCGTAGCTCTCGGCGGCCATCAGGACGGGCACGTGGACCGAGCCGACCTCGCAGACGCGGCCGAGGTCGTTGCGCATCAGGTCGACGATCATCAGGTTCTCGGCGCGGGTCTTCGCGCTGGAGACGAGTTCCCGGCGGACGCGGTCGTCCTCGGCGGGGGTCGCCCCGCGCGGGGCCGTGCCCTTGATCGGCTTGGCCTCGACGACCCGGTCCGCGGTGATCTTCAGGAAGCGTTCCGGGGAGGAGCAGGCCACCTCGGTGTCGTCGAGCCGCAGGTAGGCGGCGTACGGCGCGGGGTTGGTCCGGCGCAGCCGGCGGTAGGTGGTGAAGCCGTCGTCGACGGCGGGGAGCTCGGCGACGTTGGTCAGGCAGATCTCGTAGCTCTCGCCGGCGGTCAGGTACTCCTGGCTGCGCAGGACGTCCCGGACGTAGGCGTCCCGGCCGCGGGAGAGCCGGGGCTCGACGGAGACGGTGCGGGGGCCGTCGGCGGGGGGCGCCGGGGGCGTCTGCCGGGCGAGGGCGTCGGCGGTGTCGGCGAGCCAGCGGGTGGCGTCGGCGGGGCCGGCCGGATCGGTGGCGAGGGAGAGGGCGAGGAGGTAGGTGCGGTCCTCCTGGTGGTCGACCGCCAGGAAACGGTCCGCGAAGATCCAGACGGCGTCCGGGGTCGGGGCGGAGTACCGGTTGGGGGAGCCGCAGTCGCCCTTGAGTTCGTAGCCGAAGTAGCCGACGTAGCCGCCGGTGAAGTCGAAGGGCAGCGGCGGGGCGTCGATCACCCGGCGGGCGAGTTCCCGCTGGAGGTAGTCGAAGACGGACTCGCGGTGGTCGGCCGGGGTGGCGGAGGCGACCTCGACGACGCCCTCGTCGACCCGGTAGCGGACGGTCTCGGCGAGGGGGCCGGTGGCGTCGCCCAGGAAGGAGAAGCGGGACAGGCCGGGCTCCACGCGGGCGCTGTCGAGCCAGAACGCGTGCCGGGAGCCGGCGAAGAGGCCGGCGAACGCGGTCTCGGTGTCCACCGCCGTGTCCAGTTCGGCCACGTGCAGGGTGTAGTGCGTACGGTCCCCGTCCCCGGCGGCGGGGCGGGCGAGCGGCGCCGGCGCCGGCGCGGTCCGCGTACCGGCGGACGGGGCGGGGGCGTCCTGGGCGTCGGCGTCCTGGATGCGGGGGGCCTGGGCGTCCGCGTGCTGGGCGCGGGCGGCCGGGGCAGCGGCGTGGGAGGCCGGCCGGCCGCCGGTGCGTTCGGCGCGGTCGGCCAGCGTCAGGTCACGGAAGTTGGCCAGCATCCGGCGGCCGTACTCGGTCTCGATGGACTCCGGGTGGAACTGCACGCCCCAGCGGGGCATCAGCCGGTGGCGCAGCGCCATGACGACGCCGTCCTCGGACCAGGCGGTGGCCTGGAGGTCGGAGGGCAGCGGCTGGGCCACGCACAGGGAGTGGTAGCGCACGGCGCCGAACTCCTCGGGGATGCCCGCGAACAGTTCGTCGCCGTCGTGCCGCACCCGGGCGACCTCGCCGTGCACCGGCACGGGGGCGGGCACGACCTCGCCGCCCGCCCACACGGCGAGCCCCTGGTGGCCGAGGCAGACTCCCAGGACCGGGACGCTCGCCTTGATCAGGACGTCCCGGGAGACGCCGAAGTCGCGGGAGCGCGCCGGGTGGCCGGGGCCGGGCGAGATGACGATGTTGTCGAAGCCGTCGAGGTCCAGGTCGGCGACGGCGGCCGCGTCGTTGGCGATGACGACGGGCTCCCGGCCGTTCACCTCGGCCAGCAGCTGGAACAGGTTGTAGGTGTACGAGTCGTGGTTGTCGATGAGGAGGGTCCGCATGGGGCTCACCTGCTTCGTGAGGGGGTCAGCGGCCGGGACACCAGCCGGTCCAGGTGGCCCAGGGACTCGGCCGGCCGGTGGGCGGCGGCGAGGTGGGCCAGGTGGCCGTCGGGACGGACCAGGGCGATCACCGGCTGTCGGCCGAACAGCGGGCCGATCGCGGCGCGCCCCGACGGCGACAGTCGTGCGAGGTCGTGGACGGCGAGGCGGTCCGCGAGGACGCGGCGGGCGCCGTCGGCCACGGTCTGCCAGTCGGCGGCCGGCCGGCGGCCGGGCCAGAGCAGCGCGATGTGCTCCCGCTGGTCGAGGACGGGGGCCCCGGCGTGCTGCCGGGTCCGGTGGAAGAACGGGAGCCGGTCTCCGGGGCGGGCCCTGCGGTGCAGCGCGGAGCGCCACAGCGGTTCGTCGCCCGCCGCGTAGCCGAGGCCGACCTGGCTCATCAGGGGGGCCGCGACGTGGCGCAGGAGGCCGGTGCGGTGGGCGGCGGCCACCTTCAGGTCGCGCAGGCGGCGGTCGCGGGGGGTGGGCGGGCCGGAGAGTTCCATCTCGGTGCGGATGACGGTGCGGACCTGCTCGACGGCCTTGCGGCGTTCGGTGTCGTACGTGTCGACGATCCGCTCGTCCCAGTCGCCGCGCACGACGCCGGCGAGCTTCCAGCCGAGGTTGAGGGCGTCCTGGAGGCCGAGGTTGAGGCCCTGGCCGCCGAGGGGGACGACCGAGTGGGCGGCGTCGCCGACGAGCACGACCCGGCCCTCGCGGAACCGTTCGGCGACCCCGGGACGCGGGTGGTAGGTGCGGGTCCACAGGGGTTCGCCGAGGCGGTACGGCAGGCTGGTGCGCTCGTCGACCATCCGCTGCCAGTCCGCCAGGGGGCGGTCCGACCAGTCGGTTTCACCGGGAGCGACGATGGTGGCGAGGCGGCAGACGCCGTCGGGGAGGTGGACCAGCGGCAGCAGCCCGCTGTCGGCGTAGTGGTACTCGACGGTGGAGACGCGCGGCCCGGTGACGGGGAAGTCCCCGAGCGCGATGCCGAGCGGGAAGGGGATGCCGGGGTAGGGGATGCCGAGGAGCCGGCGGGTGACGCTGCCCGCGCCGTCGGCGCCGATCAGCCAGCCCGTCTCCACCTGTTCGGTGCGGCCGTCGGCGTGGCGCAGGGTGGCGGTGGGGAGCGGGCCGGAGGTGTCGAGCGCGGTCAGCTCGGCCCCGTACTCGATGGTGCCGCCCAGTTCGGTGAGGCGGCGGTGCAGCAGCACCTCCAGCTCGCTCTGGACGATGCCGAGTCCGTACGGGCGGGCCGCGCCCAGCTTCGTCATCGGGACGGTGCCCAGGCGGCGTCCGCGGGAGAAGAAGCTGACGTCGTCGGCCCGGAAGCCGCGGGAGACGAGCTCGTCGGCGATGCCGGTCTTCTCCAGGAGTTCCAGCACCCGGGGCCAGATCATCACGGCGCGGGAGTGCGGGTCGAACTCCTCCTGCGGGGGCTTGGCGTCGACGATCCGTACGGGCACGGACTGCTGGAGGAGGTCGCAGGCCAGGAGGGTGCCGACGGCGCCCGCGCCGACGATGAGAACGCTCTGTCCGGTCATATCGCGGCCGCCTTCGTCTGCGGGGCGGGGCCGGTGCCCGCCAGGTGTGCCTCGATCGCCGCGGCCGCGGCGGCGGCGCCGCCCGCGTCCTGGCTCAGCCGCCGGAAGCGAGCCGCCGTGGCGGCGATCGCGGTGTCGGTGGTGACGGCCCGTACGGCCGCCCGCAGCCGCTCGGCGGTGGCGTCCGCCGGGTCGAGGCGCAGGCCCAGGCCCAGCTCGACGACCCGGTCGGCGATGATCTCCTGTTCGACCATCTGCGGGACGACGACCATGGGCGTGCCGAAGGAGAGGGCTTCCATCGTGCTGCCCATGCCGCCGTGGGTGACGAACGCGGCGGCCTGGGCGAGGACGGACAGCTGGGGGACGCTGCGGTGCACCTCGCAGTGCGGCGGGAGGGTGCCGAGGTCCGCCGGGTCGGCCTGCTGCCCGATGGACAGCACCAGGTGCAGGCCGCTGTCGGCGAACGCCTCGACGCAGGTCCGGTAGAAGGAGGTGGCGCGGTTGAAGACGGTGCCGAGGGAGACGAAGACAACCGGGCGGTCCGTGTCCCGCGGGTGCCAGGTGCCTTCGGCCTCCCGGCCGCCCAGGCTGGGCCCGACGAAGCGGTAGTGCTCCCCGAAGGCGGCCGCCTCGGGCTGGAACTCCCTGGGCAGGAAGGCCAGGTTGAGTTCCTCCTCGAAGTCCATGAACTCCTCGGCGCCGACCCCGTCGAGGCCGGCCGCGGCGAGGAACTCCGCCAGGCGTTCGTCGAACGCGGCGCCGTTGGCCTCGTGGGCGGCGGAGCGGCCGGTGCGGGCCAGCATCGCGTCCATCAGCGCGTAGGAGCGGCTGGAGGCGAGGGAGGGGAAGAACTGGACGGCGCGCGCGCCCCACCGGCGGGCCAGGGCGCGCCCGGCGAACGGCACCGTGTTGTCGTAGACGACGACGTCGGGGCGGTCGGCGCCGACGAAGGACTCCGCGAGGGCGATGCGGTCCGCGCTGCCGTGCAGGAAGAAGAGGGGCAGGGCGCTCGGGTCGTTCTCGGCGAAGGCGCTCGGCGACTGGCCGGGCGAGGTGGCGACGTCGTAGCGGCACACCTGCGCGCCGAGCCGGGTGAGCTGTTCCTCGAAGGCCCGGGTGGTGAAGTAGGTGACCCGGTGACCGCGCGAGACCAGCTCGGCGACGATGCCCAGGGTGGGCGACACGTGCCCGTGGGCGGCCACGCTGAAAAATGCGATGTGTGCCATCTGTTCCTCGGGGTGCGGTGGGGGCGAAGGGGGCGGGGACGCGCGGTGCGCGCGCTGCCGGGCCGGCCGTGCGGCTGCCGGGGGGAGACGGCTCAGAGGCCGATTTCTCCGTTCAGGATGTCGAAGAGCTCCTCGTCGCTGACGTCGTCGACATCGGTGGCGGCCGGTGGCCGGACCGGGCCGCCGACCTGGGCGAGCAGGGCGCGCAGCCGGTCCTCCAGGTAGCGGGTCGTGACGGGGTCGGGTGCGCCGGTGCGCAGGCCCGCCGCGAGGTCGTCGAGCCGGCGGACGACGGCCGGGTCCGGCCGGTCGCCGGCCGGTGCCAGCTCGCGGTCGAGGAACTCGGCCAGGGCGACCGGGCTGGGGTGGTCGAAGACGAGCGTGGGCGAGAGCCGCAGTCCGGTCTCCGCGCCGAGCCGGTTGCGCAGTTCGATGGCGGCCAGCGAGTCCAGTCCCAGTTCCCGGAAGGAGCGTTCCGCCGGTACGTGGGCGGAGGTTCCGTGGCCGAGGACCGATCCGGTCTGGTGGCGGACCAGGTCGACGAGGAGCCTGCGGCGGGTGTCCGCGTCCGCTCCGGCGAGCCTGCGGGCGAACGCGCCGCGCTCGGCGGCGGGCTGCTTGCGGGGCGGGCGGGCGCCGGCCGGGGTGCGGGCCGGGGCGGCGGCCGGCCGGGCGGCGACGAGGTTCGCTGCGTCGGGCAGCGCGAGCGCCGCGTCGAGCAGGGCGAGGGCTTCGGCGTTGGTGAGCGGGACGGTGCCGTGGCGGGCCATGCGGGCGACGGCCTCGGGGCCGAGCCGGCCGGCCATGCCGTGTTCCTCGGCCCAGGGGCCCCACTGGAGGGACTGGGCGGGCAGGCCGAGGGCACGGCGGTGGTGGGCGAAGGCGTCCAGGAAGCCGTTGGCTGCGGCGTAGTTGGCCTGGCCGGGGCTGCCCATGACGGCGGCCGCCGACGAGAAGAGGACGAACGCGTCGAGGGGGGCGCCCTTGGTCAGCTCGTGCAGGGCGACGGCGCCGGAGGCCTTGACCCGGATGACGCGTTCGAACTGTTCCTCCGTCAGGGTGCCGAGCAGTCCGTCGTCGACGACGCCGGCCGCGTGGACGACCGCCTTGAGGGGGCGGTCCGGGGGCAGCGCGGCCAGGGCGGCGGCGAGGGCCTCCCGGTCGGCGACGTCGCACGCGGCGAGCGTCACGCGGGCGCCGAGTCCGCGCAGGGCGGCGACGAGTTCCCCGGCGCGCGGGCCGTCGGCGCCGCTGCGGCTGAGCAGCAGCAGGTCGGTGACGCCGTGGTGGCGTACGAGGTGCTCGGCGACGACCGCGCCGAGGCCACCGGTGCCGCCGGTGATCAGGACGGTGCCGTCGATGGCGGGCGCCGGGGCGGCGGGCGCGGTCCCGGGGGTCGTCGGGCTCTCGGCCCTGCGGACCGGGCGGGGGGCCAGCAGCTTCCCGTCGAGGACGGCGGCCTCCCGCTCGTCCACGGTGAGGGCGCCGGGCAGCGCGGCCCAGGACCGGGGCCGCCCGTCGAGTTCGACGACGAGGAACTTTCCGGGGTGCTCGGCCTGCGCCGTGCGCAGCAGGGCGCGTACGGCTCCTTGGGTCGTGCCGGCCGGGTCGCCGTTCTGGAC
This sequence comes from Streptomyces sp. M-16, assembly GCF_052114405.1. Classification (NCBI taxonomy): domain Bacteria; kingdom Bacillati; phylum Actinomycetota; class Actinomycetes; order Kitasatosporales; family Streptomycetaceae; genus Streptomyces; species Streptomyces sp. M-16. The sequence continues at coordinate 14,402 of NZ_JBFRER010000154.1, forward strand.
GACCAGGACGAGCCGGGCCGTCTCCGCGAGCGGGGACTCGGTCCACCGCCGCAGCAGGCCGGCGGTCCGCCAGGACGCCTCGCGGGCGTGGCGGGCCAGGTCGTCCCGGTCGGCCGGCTCGGGCAGGTCCAGCAGGTGCAGGACCGTGGTGGGGGCCTCGGCGGCCCGTTCGAGTGCCGCCAGGTCCGGGTGGGTGGTGACGGGTACGCCGAGCGGTTCGAGCGCGTCGGCCAGGGCGGACATCGGGTCGGGCGTCGGGGCGGACGCCGGGTCGGACGTCGGGGCCAGCGTCGGGGCGGACGCCGGGGCGGGCCCGAGCAGTGCCACGGCGCCGGTGGGCGCGGGGCCCGGCTCCAGCGGCTGCCAGGCGGTCTCCAGCAGGGCCGCGGCGTCGCCCGCGAGGTCCTCCGGGCGCATCCGGCGCAGGGTCAGCGAGGTGACCGAGGCCACCGGTTCGCCCAGCCCGTCGGTGATCTCCAGCGACAGGGTGTCGGCGTCGGTCCGCGTCAGGTGGGCCCGTACCGAGGCCGCGCCCGCCCGGTGGAGGGTCATCCCCTGCCAGGTGAACGGCAGCCGGCCGGCGTCGTCGGACCCGCCGGGCGACTCGATGAAGCCGGTGTGCAGGGCGGCGTCGAACAGGGCGGGGTGGAAGGCGAACCGTGCCGCGTCGTCGGCGTCCGCCGCGGGCAGGGCCACTTCGGCGAAGATCTCGTCGCCCCGGCGCCAGGCGGCCTTCAGGCCCTGGAACGCCGGGCCGTAGTCGAATCCCATGGCGGCGGCGCGGACGTAGGTGTCGCCCGCCTCGACCGGTTCGGCGCCGTCCGGCGGCCACACCGGCGATCCGGCCGACGGGACGGCGGCCGGCCCGGAGCCGGTGAGGATCCCGCTCGCGTGCCGGGTCCAGGCCGCGTCGGGGTCACCGGCCGGCCGCGCGTACACGGCCACCGACCAGGGCCCGGGTTCCCCGTCGGGGTCCGCGGGGGCCAGCACCGTCTGGACCTCGGCCACGGCGGCCTCGGGCAGGCGCAGCGGGGCGAGGACGGTCAGCTCGTCGAGGGTGTCGCAGCCCGCCTCGCGGCCGGCGCGCAGGGCCATCTCCACGAAGGCGGTGCCGGGCACGATCACCGTGCCGTTGACCACGTGGTCGGCCAGCCACGGGTGCGTACGGGCCGACAGGCGGCCGGAGAGGACCACCTCGTCGGAGGCCGCGTGGTCGAGCACGGTGGTGAGCAGCGGGTGCGCGTCCGGCTCGTACGCTCCGGCCGGGCGCGGGCGCGGCCAGTAGCGCTGCCGCTGGAAGGCGTAGCCGGGCACGCCGGGCGAGCGGGTACCGGGGCCGAAGTACGCGGCCCAGTCGGGGTCGGTGCCCCGGGCGAACAGCGCGGCCAGGGCGGCGGCGAGGGTGTGCTCCTCGGCCTGGCGGCGGCGCATGAGGGGGACGAACCCGGTCGCCTCGGCGGCGGCCTCGGTGACGCACTGCTGGGCCATCGCGGTCAGGACGGCGTCGGGGCCGATCTCCAGGTACGTACGGACGCCGGCGGCCTCCAGGTGGAGGACGGCGTCGCGGAAGCGGACGGCTTCGCGGACGTGGCGCACCCAGTAGGCGGGGGAGGTCAGTTCCCCGGCGGTGGCGAGGGTGCCCGTGAGGGTGGATACGACCGGGATCGCCGGAGCCGCATAGGTCAGGGACTCGGCGACCTCGCGGAACGCCTCCAGCATCGGCTCCATCAGCGGGGAGTGGAAGGCGTGCGAGACCGTGAGGCGCTTGGTCTTGTGACCCCGCTCGGCCAGCTGCCCGGCCAC
>NZ_JBFRER010000155.1:0-15463 GCF_052114405.1 Streptomyces sp. M-16
CCGACGCCCCCGCGGCGGGGGCGGCCCCCGCCCGCGGGCCCGCGTAACGGCCTTCACTCCTCTCCCCCGGTCCCCGGTACGAAACCCTCGTACCGGGGATCGTCCGTTTACCGAACTCCCTTGTCCGGATTCTGATCTTGACGGACCGTCACGCTCTCACTGAACATCAGGCTCGCACCGGCGCACCATCGTTCACCTGATCGATCCCGCACGTTCCGTCTCATCCCCGTACGGAATCACGGAGCCCCCACATGAGCCTGTCCGTCTCCCGGCGCCTGGCCGCCGTGACCGCACTCGCGGTCGCGGGCCTGCTGGCCGCCACCTCCCCCGCCGCGCTCGCCGCGCCCACGGCCGTCACCGCCGCGCCGGCACCGCCCGACATCCCGCTGGCCAACGTCAAGGCCCACCTGGCGCAGTTCTCCTCCATAGCCGCCGCCAACGGCGGCAACCGCGCCCACGGCCGGTCCGGCTACAAGGCCTCGATCGACTACGTGAAGGCGAAGCTGGACGCGGCCGGTTTCACCACCACGCTGCAGAGCTTCACCTCCAGCGGCGCCACCGGCTACAACCTGATCGCCGACTGGCCGGGCGGCGACCCGAACTCCGTGCTGATGTCCGGCTCCCACCTGGACTCGGTGACGGCCGGCGCGGGCATCAACGACAACGGCTCCGGTTCGGCGGCCGTCCTGGAGACGGCGCTGGCGGTCTCCCGCGCGGGCCTGCAGCCCACCAAGCACCTGCGTTTCGGCTGGTGGGGCGCGGAGGAGCTGGGCCTGGTCGGTTCGAAGTACTACGTCAACAACCTGCCGGCGGCCGAGAAGGCGAAGATCTCCGGCTACCTGAACTTCGACATGATCGGCTCGCCGAACCCCGGCTACTTCGTCTACGACGACGACCCGACCATCGAGCAGACCTTCAAGAACTACTACGCCGGCCTCGGCATCCCCACCGAGATCGAGACCGAGGGCGACGGCCGCTCCGACCACGCCCCCTTCAAGAACGCGGGCATCCCCGTCGGCGGCCTGTTCTCCGGCGCCGACTACACCAAGACGGCGGCGCAGGCCCAGAAGTGGGGCGGCACCTCCGGCAGGGCCTTCGACGCCTGCTACCACGCCTCCTGCGACACCACCGCGAACATCGACGACACCGCCCTGGACCGCAACGCGGACGCCATCGCCTACGCGGTCTGGAACCTCGGGGCGGCCACCCCGGTCCCGCCGGGCCCGTCCTTCGAGAACACCGCGGACGTGAACATCCCCGACTCCCCCGGCGCCGCGGTGACCTCGCCGATCACGGTCTCCGGGGTCACGGGCAACGCGCCCGCCACCACCAAGGTCGACGTCAACATCGTCCACACCTACCGCGGTGACCTGGTGATCAACCTGATCGCCCCGGACGGCACGGCGTACCTGCTGAAGAACTCCGGCTCGGACTCGGCCGACAACGTGATCGCCACCTACACGGTGAACGCGTCGAGCGAGGTGGCCAACGGGGTCTGGAAGCTCCAGGTCAAGGACGTGGGTGCGCAGGACGTCGGCTACATCAACAGCTGGAAGATCACCTTCTGACGGACCGACTTCCGGCAACGAACCACCGGATGATCCAGTCCTCCAGGGCTACGCGTCCTCGGCGGCCGACCGTAGCGAGGCGGGCAGGGGTTCCTGGATGCGGGCGCGCAGTTCCTCCGCGACCGCCCCGATGTCCACCCGGCCCAGCTTCGCGGCCTCCACCAGGTCGCCCAGCTCCTCCGGCGAGGGCAGCTGCTTGGCCCCGGCCACCCGCAGGTACGAGCGGGTGGCCGCGGCCGCGTAGAACTCGTTCATCGGGGATTCCAGCGCGGGGCACACGGCGAGGGTGTGCAGGAACGCGGCGGCCCGCCAGGCCGTGTCGGGAGCGGGCTGCTCGGGCACCAGCACCAGGTCGTTCTGGTGCCGGGCGACGGCAGCGGCGACCCCGGAGGGGTCCCACACGGCGGGATCCGACGGCAGATGGTGGGCCAGGGCAGTCCAGGCCCACTCCATGGTGATCTTCAATTGCCGAACCGCTCCTGGAAGTAGCCCCAGTGGTCGGCGAACTCCTCTATGCCCGACAGGAAGGTCTTCCGGTCCTCGTCGAGTTCGCGCTCGGTGACCTCGGTGATCAGCGCGGTCACCGTCGTCCCCAGTGCCGCCGCGCGCGCCTTGAGGCGCTCGTGGAACTCTTCGTCCAGGCGGATGGTGACGTGTCTCGACATGGCGTTCACGGTACAGCGGCCCTGCTGTACGCAGGAGCGAAACAGGACGAGGGTGGCCGGGGACACATGTCCCCGGCCACCCTCGTCGGTGGTGCGCCTACTTGGCGGAGTCCGCCGTCTTCACCAGCTGGTCCTTGGTGACCGCGCCGACGTAGACCTTGCCGTCATCGGTGATCAGCGCGTTGACCAGGCGGGTGGAGAAGATCCGGCCCTCGCCGAACTTCCCGGTGACCTTGTCCCCGAGGGAGTTCAGGAACTGCTTGGCCTCCTTCGGCGCGTTCTTGTCCTTCTCGATGTCGCTCAGGTTCTTGCCGGCGCCGGTGTCGATGCGCGCGACCGTCGCCCAGCCCTCGCCGAGGACCTTCACGTCGCCCTTGCCGCCCTTGCCGTCCGCCCCGCCGGTCAGCGCGTCCAGACCGGGGAAGGCCTCCAGCGGACCGAACTCCTTGCCGTGTTCCCCGCCCTTCCCGGCGGCCTTGTCCGCGCCCTCGGTCACCTTGGCGCCCTTGGGCGGGGTGAAGGAGAAGGCGTCGGCGCCCGGCTTGGCGAAGTCGACCTGGGTGAAGCCCGCCTCGGCGATCGGCTTGCCGCCCTGGCTGGAGAGCAGCTGGACGCGCAGCGGCACGCCGTTCTTGGCGTCGACGGCGATCCGGACCGAGCCGACGGTGGAGCCGCTCTGCTTGGGCTTCAGGACGAGCTGGTAGGCGTCGCGGCCGGCGACCTGCGCGGTGTCGCCCACGCCGATGTCGGTGGTCGGGCCGGCCTGCTTGATCAGGTCCTGGGCCATCTGCTGCGGCGAGGCCGCGAGCCGGTCGGCCGTCTTCGGGTGCTCCTTGCCCTTGCCGGCGTCCTTGCCCCCGTCCTTGCCGTCGGCCTTCTCGTGGAAGGCCTCGTTCGACTTGGAGTCGTAGCCCCAGACGTCCGTGCCGTTGTGGACGAGGGTGTACTCGTCCTTGCCGTCCAGGAAGGTCAGCTTCTGCCGGTCCGGGCCGTCGGCGGCGACGCGGAAGGTGTGCGTGCCGTTGGCCAGCTGCGCGACCTTGTCCTGCGGGTCGGCCGAGCCGCCCGCGACCCCGCCGCCGCCCAGCAGGCCGGAGGCGAGCGTCGGCAGGCCCAGGTCGGTGCTGAGCCTGGCCGTACCGGTGAGCTGCTGGACGTCGGAGGCCGCGACCTTCTCGATCAGCTGCTGCGCCGTCACCTCGGGCAGGTCCGGGCCGCCGGCGTTGGCGAAGGCCGGGACCATCGCCACGGTCGCCGCGGCGATGCCCGCCACCGCTACCGGTACGGCGTACCGGGCGGCCTTGCGAGAGGTCTTCGTGTTCGCTGCCATGTCAGTGCCCTGCCCTCTGTGTCTGTGGCGGCGACCCCCGTGTCACCGCACTCACCCGATCCGGTGGGGTTGATGACTCCATCTGACCAAATGGGCGGGCTCGGGGCGTCAGTCCCCGGAATCAACTGCGCGTACGACCGTGGGATGACACGGAAGGGGCCCCTCACCCCTGACCCGTAGGGGTCGCCGTGGGTGAGGGGCCCCTTCCGGTGCCGATGGGGACGGCTCAGCCGGCGCGGTGGACCACCGCGTCGCAGAGCTCCTCCAGGGCCGACTTCGCGAAGCACTCCGGCAGCGGGGCGAGCGTGGCGCGCGCGTCCTGCGCGTACTGGATGGTGTCGCGGCGGGCCTGCTCCAGCGCCGGGTGCACCCGCAGCCGGGCGAGCACCTCGGCGAGCCGGGCGTCGTCGCTCAGGTCCCCGTCCAGCAGCCGTACGAGCTCCAGGTCCTCCTCGCGGCCGTCGCGCTCGGCCATCTCCCGCAGCCGCAGCACGGGGAGCGTGGGGATGCCCTCGCGCAGGTCGGTGCCGGGGGTCTTGCCGGACTCGTGGGAGTCGGAGGCGATGTCGAGGACGTCATCGGCGAGCTGGAAGGCGGTGCCGAGGCGCTCGCCGTACTGGGTCAGGATGTCGACGACCGACTCGTCGGCCCCGGACATCAGCGCGCCGAAGCGTCCGGAGACCGCGATCAGCGAGCCGGTCTTGCCGGCGATGACGTCGAGGTAGTGCGCGACCGGGTCGCGGCCGTCGCGCGGGCCGGCCGTCTCCAGGATCTGGCCCGTCACCAGCCGCTCGAAGGCCTCGGCCTGGATGCGTACGGCCTCGGGTCCGAGGTCGGCCAGGATGTGGGAGGCGCGGGCGAACAGGAAGTCACCCGTCAGGACGGCCACCGAGTTGCCCCAGCGGGCGTTGGCGCTCTCCACCCCGCGGCGCACGTCCGCCTCGTCCATGACGTCGTCGTGGTAGAGCGTGGCCAGGTGGGTGAGCTCCACGACCACCGCGGACGGCACGATCCCGGGCGCGTAGGGGTCGCCGAAGCGGGAGGCGAGCATCACCAGCAGCGGCCGGAACCTCTTGCCTCCGGCGCGCACCAGATGCTGCGCTGCCTCGGTGATGAAGGGGACTTCGCTCTTGGTGGCTTCCAGCAGACCCGCCTCGACGGCGGCCAGTCCGGCCTGGACATCGGTCTCAAGAGCCTGGTCCCGCACGCTCAGTCCGAACGGCCCGACGACGGTCACGAGGGGTACTCCTGTCTGCTGACGATCACGCTGACGATCACCTGGATTGTCGATGTGTCGCTGCCATCACTCAAGCCAGCGTATCCGGTCTGTTTTCGATCACCCAGAGCGCCTGCCCGGTCGCCACGTACGCATCGCCCGATGCGCACCGGTATGTTCGTAGAGACCCGAAACAACCGGAGAATGCGTTTTGTCCAGAACTGTGACCGATATAGACGAACCCAGGGACCCGGAGGCGGACCAGCCGCCACCCGGCGACGACCACGCCTTCCTCGGTCACCCCAGGGGCCTGGCCACCCTCTCCGGGCTGGAGGTCTGGGAGCGGTTCTCCTTCCTCGGCATGCAGGCCATCCTCGTCCTCTACTTCGCGGACACGGTCGCGAACGGCGGCCTGGGGATGGACCCGTCCACGGCCGCCTCCGTCTCGGCGGCCTACGGGACCATGGTCTACCTCGTCTCCGTGGCCGGCGGATGGCTCGCCGACCGCATCCTCGGTTCGTACCGCGCCGTCCTCTCCGGCGGCATCCTGATCGCCTGCGGCCACTACGCCATGGCCGTCCCCACGGCCACCATGACCTGGGTGGGCCTCGGCCTGATCAGCGCGGGCACCGGCCTGCTCAAGCCCAACGTGGCCAGCATGGTCGGCAAGCTGTACCGGACGGCCGACCAGCGGCGCGACGCCGGCTTCGCCCTCTACTACATGGGCATCAACATCGGCGCCTTCGCCGGACCGCTGGTCACCGCCTGGCTCGGCGAGAACAAGGGCTGGCACTGGGGCTTCTCCGCCGCCGCCATCGGGATGACCGCCGGGCTCGTCCAGTACGTCCTCGGACGCCGCCATCTGGCCGGACGCAAGCACTCGGCCGAGTACGCCCTTCCCCCCGACGCGATGCGCGCCGCCGTCCGGAAGACCGTCGCCGGCTGCGTCGCCCTCGCCGTCACCGCCACCCTCCTGGCGGTCGTCGGCTGGTTGACGATGAGCCGTCTCGTCGACCTCCTCACCCTCGTCTCGGTGATCGCCCCGGTCGTCTACTTCACGCTCATGTTCCGCAGCCCGCGCGTCAGCGCCGGGGAACGCGGACGGCTGCGCCCGTACGTGGTGCTCTTCCTGGCCTCGGTCGCCTTCAACTTCATCCTCTTCCAGGCCTACTCGACGATGATGCTGCTGGCCTCGACGAACGCCCGCACCGAGATCCTCGGCTTCGACTTCCCGGCCGGCTGGTACGCCTCGGCGCTCGGCGCCTTCGAGGTGCTGCTGGCCCCGGTGGTGGCCGCGCTGTGGGTCCGCATGGGACCCCGTCAGCCGCACGCCTCCAACAAGATCGCCATCGGCGTGATCCTGGGCGGCCTGTCCTTCCTGCTGATGGTGATCCCCACCTCGGGACACGACGGCGGGGCGTACCGGATGGCCGCCTGGTGGATCGTCGGCTCGTACCTGCTGCTGGGGCTCGGCGACGTACTGCTGGAGACCTCCGGCATGTCGGCCACCACCAAACTCGCCCCCAAGGCCTACGCCGGCCAGACGATGGCCCTGTGGTTCCTCTCCCTGGCCCTGGCCAACGGCATCCAGGCCCAGGTGGTCAAGGTCTACGGCACGGTGTCCGACCCGGTGTACTTCGGCGTCAACGGCGCCGTCGCGGTCGCGGTGGGCCTGGCCGTGATGGCGATGGCGCCCTGGCTGCGCCGCACGATGCATCCCGTCCACTGAGGGGACCGGTGAACCCACTCCGATGATCATCCGAACCGACTTCCCGTACGCGACCGCCCACGAGGACGTCCGGATCCCGATGCCCGACGGCGTCGAGCTCTACGCCCGGATCTGGCGCCCGGTGACGGACGAGCCCGTCCCGGCCCTGCTGGAGTACCTCCCGTACCGGCTCACCGACTGGACCGCCCCGCGCGACGCCCAGCGCCACCCCTGGTACGCGGGCCACGGCTACGCCTGCGTACGGGTCGACGTGCGCGGCCACGGCATCAGCGGGGGCCGCCCCGGCGACGAGTACGACGCCCGGGAACTGGCCGACGGGGTCGCGGTGGTGGAGTGGCTGGCCGCCCAGCCGTGGTGCACGGGCGCGGTCGGCATGTTCGGGATCTCCTGGGGCGGCTTCAACAGCCTCCAGATCGCCGCGCTGGCCCCCCGGGCGCTGAAGGCGGTCGTCACCGTCTGCTCCACCGACGACCGCTTCGACAACGACGTGCACTACATGGGCGGCTCGGTGCTGGCCGTGGACATGCACGCGTGGGCCGCCACGATGCTCGCCTTCGCCTCCCGCCCCCCGGACCCGCGCTACGCCGGGGACGGCTGGCGCCGGCAGTGGCTGGAGCGGCTGGAGGGGATGGAGCCCCTGATCCACACCTGGCTCTCCCACCAGACCCGCGACGCCTACTGGCGCCACGGCAGCGTCTGCGAGGACTACGGGGCCGTCCGCGCGGCCGTCCTCGCCGTCGGCGGCTGGCACGACCCCTACCGGGACACCGTCCTGCGCCTGGTCTCCGCACTGCCCGCCTCCCGCGTCCGGGGGCTGATCGGCCCCTGGTCGCACCAGTACCCGGACCGGGGGCTGCCGCCGGGCCCGGCGATCGGCTTCCTCCAGGAGACCCTGCGGTGGTGGGACCACTGGCTCAAGGGCGAGGACAACGGCGTCATGGAGGAGCCGCTGCTGCGCTCCTGGATCAGCGAGTCGCACCGGCCCGCGACCGTGTACGAGCGGCTGGAGGGCCGCTGGGTCGGCGAACGGGCCTGGCCCTCCCCCTCGGTGGTCCCCGTCTCGTACGGCCTCCAGGGGCCCCCGGTGGTCGTGGCCTCGCCCCAGCACACCGGGCTGGACGCCGGCCGCTTCTTCCCCTTCGGCAACGCCGCCGACCTGCCGCCGGACCAGCGGGAGGAGGACGCGAAGTCGGCCTGCTTCGAGTTCCCGGTGGCGCCGGGCGAGCCGGTGGAGATCCTGGGCCGCCCCTCGGTGACCCTGCGGCTGCGGATGGACGTCCCGTACGGGCAGGTCGTGGCCCGGCTGTGCGACGTAGCCCCCGACGGCTCCTCGACGCTCGTCACCCGGGGCGCGCTGAACCTGTCCGCGCGGCGCGGGCGGGACCGGGCGGTTCCGTGGACCCCGGGCGCCGAGGAGGACGTCACCTTCGAGCTGAACGGCATCGGGCACGCGTTCCCGCCGGGCCACCGGATCCGCCTCGCCCTGTCCTCCGCGTACTGGCCGTGGATCTGGCCCCGGGCCGGCTCGGAGGCCGGCTGGACCCTCGACCCGGAGGGCAGCACCCTCGAACTCCCGGTCCGCTCGGGCTCCCCCGCCACGGACGCGGGCATCGTCTTCGAGGCCCCGGAACAGGCGGAGCCGCTGGGGGTCTCGTACCCGGAGACCCTGGACGGGCCGCGCCCGGAGCGGGTGGTCGTACGGGACGTGGCGCGCGGGACCTGGCGCCTGGAGGTGGACCCCCGCTACGGCGGCACCCGGGTCTACCCGGACGGGCTGGAGTACGAGGAGGAGGCGGCGGAGGTCTACGAGATCCAGGACGCGGACCCGCTGTCGGCGGCCTGCCGCTCGGACTGGCGGATCCGGCTCCACCGGCCGGAGGAGGGCTGGGACGCGCGGGTGGAGACCCGCTCGGAGATCACCTGCGACGAGGGCGGCTTCCTCACCTCGAACGAGGTGGTGTGCCGGGAGGGCGACGAGGTCGTCTTCCACCGCACGTGGGAACGCCGCTTCCCCCGCACGGCGGGCTGAGCCCCCGTCGGCGACCCGGAGTCCCGCACCGGACCACACCACGCTCTGCGGCCCGGAACTGCCCGCTGGGCCCGCTGGGGCGCTGGCCCTCGGCTCGGCCATTGGCCTCAAGGCGCTCATGGCGTCATCTGTTGGCGACGGATTACGCTCGACTCGTGCGAGCAGCGAGCGGGCCCCTGAGCGGCGGCGAGAAGAGCGATCCGGGCACCCTCGGGGCCGTACGCCGGGCCGAGCAGGCCCTGGCGCAGGTGCACCTCCATCGCACGGCGGGTCACAGCCGCTGCGCAGACCGCGGCGGGCAGAAGGCCGCGATCGGCCGCCGTCTCGGTTGGTCCCGCCGGCACGTCACCACTCTCGCCAGCGCCTACCGGGCGGGCGAACCGGACCAGCAGGAGAGGGCCGAAGCCGTATGAGTACCGCGCCCCAGCCATCGGCCACCCCGCAGCCGCCCATCCAGCCCGAGGCGATCCGCGCGGCCCTCGCCCAGATCGCCCCTCACCTCCTCGCCGACTTCGACCGTGACCGTGCGGCGAGCACCGCCCGCGCACGTGCTGAGGTGTCCGCCACGCCCCTTCGCACCTTTACCGAGGCCTGGGCCGTCGAGGTGGCCATCGCACGGCACCCGGAGACCGCCGGCAGGCTTCGCGCGCTGGAGGCCCGTGCCGGCGAAGTCGTCGACCTCGACGAGGCCCGCGAGATCGCCGCCGAGATCAGCCGCATCCGCAGAACCGCCGCTACCGAGGCGGGCGTCCGCACGGTCGGCGGGACCGCCTGGTGACCGATGACCGTTGGGCATGGGAGTACGCCTTCCACACCGAGGACGAGGTCAGCTACCCAAAGGCCGTCCGAGACGAGGTGAAGGCCGTCGCCGACCAGATCGTCGAACTCGCGAACCTCGGCATCGACCCGACCGAACTGGGCGACCCCACGCCCGGAACGGCCCGCCGCCACACACTCGGTTCCGGAGGATGGTTCGAGACCCAGGCGTTTCCCCGGATGCGGCCCCGCCTCCTCGCCGTGGTCTTGGTCGTACCACCACCGCACCTCCTCTGACGTGGACCCGCTGTCCGCGTCCTGCCGCTCGGACTGGCGCATCCGGCTCCACCGGCCCCAGGAGGGCTGGGACGCCCGGGTGGAGACCCGCTCGGAGATCACGTGCGACGAGGGCGGCTTCCTGACGTCGAACGAGGTGGTGTGCCGGGAGGGCGAGGAGGTCGTCTTCCACCGCACGTGGGAGCGCCGCCTGCCGAGGACGGCGGGCCAGGGCCGGGCGCGGCTTCCGCGACGACTCCCTGCCGCGACCGCCAAGTACCGTCGTGGATCGGTGATCGGCGCTGTCAGAGGGTGCTGGCAGCATCGTCGTCATGGATGCCGTCCGTACCACCCCGCCGCGGCCGCTCGACGTCACCGCGGTCTTCCCCCGACTGGCCCCGCTGGCACGCACGGCGACCCGGTTGCATCCCCGCCCCGGAGCTCCTTCGGTGCACGACAGTTCGGTCGGCGGGCCACTGCTGTGGCCCGCCGACGAGCCCTGGCCGCACTGCGACGCCCCGCACGAGGGCGGGGACCACGCCTTGGCCGAGCTGCGCCTGCAGCAGCGCATCCGGGCGAGCGAGGCGATGCACCCGGACGGCGATGCGCCCGCCCCGGGGTACACACCTGCGGAGCAGGCGGTCCTGGACCGGCTCGACTCCGACGAAACCTGGCACGACGGCTCGTGGCTTGAGGGCCCGGTCGCCCTGCTGCCCCTGACCCAGCTCTACGTGCGTGACGTCCCCGGGCTGCGCCCGCCCGCGGGGGCCGGGGCGGATCTGCTCCAGGTGCTGTGGTGCCCCTTCGACCACCCTCCGGAGCAGTACATGCCCAGGACCGTGGTGGTCTGGCGGTCCGCGGCCGCCGTCAACGAGGTCCTCACCTCACCCCCGGAACCGCCCCTGGTGGTCGAGGAATACCTGCCGGAGCCGTGCGTGCTCGCGCCGGAGCAGGTCACCGAGTACCCCAGTCGCGCGGAGTTGAGCGGGGAACTGCGGGAGAAGATCGGGGACTGGAGCCTGTGGCAGGCGGCCGGCGCCCCTGTGGACAGCTCCTACGCCCCCTACCCGGACGAGTTCTACGGGAGCCACCTGTCCATCGCCCCCGGCTGGAAGGCCGGCGGCTGGCCCATGTGGGGCTACACCGACCCCGCTCCCCGGTCCTGCCCCGCGTGCGGCACCGCGATGGACCCGCTGCTGACCATCGCCACCTTCGAATGGGATAGCAGCAACGGCAGCTGGATCCCGTACGAAGACCAGGCCGCCGCAGCCTCGACCGACCCCCGCTACCGCGACCTGATGCAACCGACCCGGATCCAGATCGGCAGCGGCTACAAACAGCAGATCTACTTCTGCCCGGCGGCGCCGGAACATCCCCACATCGAGCTGATGCAGTAGCCGTACGGGCTTCGGGCAACACGCCCGAAGCCCGTACGGGTGCTCAGACCCCGGCCTTGATGCCGTCGACGAAGGCGGCGAACGCGGCTGCGGCGAAGCCGAGTTCCGGGCCGTCGGCGCGCTTGGAGTCCCTCACGGGGACCACACCGCGCACGGCGACGAGGTTGGTGGCGACCTCGACGCACTGGCCACCGTTTTCGCTGTAGGAAGACGTGAACCAGCGGGGGGATTCGGTCGTCACGGGGCGCCCCTCTCGAAGTCAGACAGCTTTGAGGCCCTCCACGAAAGCGGAGAACGCGGCGGCGGTGAAGTCGAGTTCCGGACCATCGACGCGCTTGGAGTCCCGGACGGGGACCACACCGCGCACGGCGACGAGGTTGGTGGCGACCTCGACGCACTGGCCACCGTTGTCGCTGTAGGAAGACGTGAACCAGCGGGGGGATTCGGTCGTCACGACGTGCCCTTTCGTAGCTGATCGATCAAGGCCACAGAAGACGCCTGCGTGAGCGCTTCGGCCTGGAGCTGATGGTAGGCCGTCAGCATGGGCACCACAGAGTTGTTGTCCCGTTCCAGATGGCCCCGTTGGGCGGATTCCGCGTAGGACATGATCGAGCGGTCCTGCAGTGTCAACACGGTGACTGGCAGGTTGAACGGCCGTCGCTCCCCCATCTCGAACGGGGCGATCTGGAGCACGGTGTTCGGCAGTTCGGCGAATTCGAGCAGTCGCGTGAACTGGTCCCGCATGAGGGTGGGTCCGCCGAGCGGGCGGCGGATGCAGCTCTCGTCGAGTACCGCGAGGATCAGGGGCGGAGACGTGCGCAGCAACACGTCCTGCCGCTCCGCGACGACGGAAATACGCTCGGCCGCGTGATCGGCCGTGATGGCCCCCCGCTTGACCGCGCTCTCGGCCAGCACCGTCGCGTACTCCGGCGTCTGGAGCAGTCCCGGTATGACGCCGACCTCGTACAGCCGGATCTCCACCGCCCGGCTCTCGTAGCCGAGGAATTCCGGGAAGCCCTCCAGCAGGACGCCGTGGCGGATCTCCCGCCACTGGCGTTCGAACGTGTTCTCGGTCCCCGCGGTGCCGAAGACCGCGTCCGCACTGCGCGCGAAACGCAGAGTAGAAATCTTGCGCCCGGTTTCCACCGCCGAGACGTGCGTGCTGGAGTAGCCCAGCCGTCGCCCGAGCTCCTCCTGCTTCCAGCCGCGCTCTTCCCGCGAGCTGCGCAGACGCGCCCCGAAGGCCGCTTCGGGGCCTGCCTCGGGGTTCAACTCCTTGCGATTCACAGGCTCGTGACCAATCTTCCGTTCCCCACTGGCAAGTTGAAGTGTCCCCACCGCCCGGCCACTCTGAACCCGCTTGGTAGTGGCATCGCTACGGAGAGGAACCGCCGTGTGTGGAACGCCCCTTCCCCCACCTCCCATCCCCGGAACCCTCGTCGTGGACACCGGACGCGCCGACCGCGTCGGGGAGTTCCGGGGGATCGCCGGACCGTACTGGGCGCTGCGGCCCGTGCGCGGGGGCCCCGAGTGGGAGGCGGAGCCCCGTGAGGTGCGGCTCGCCGACCCCATGGAGCGGCTCCGGGCCGAGATCGCGCGGCGCAACGCCCTCAGCGTGGAGGGCCGGCCGTGACACCCCGCCTGGAGGCCGTCGCCGTGACCGTCGGGGCCGTCGCCTGGGTGTGCTGCGTGACCTGGATCGTCGCCCGGGGGTGGGCCGCGTGAGCAACCTCTGCGGCGCACCCGGCCTCCTGTCGGCCACCCACCTCGACGCCCTCGCGGAACTCCTCGCCGGGAACGCCCGCGCCCTGCGGGCCGCGCTGGAAGAGGGCCCCGAGCTGCGCTGCGCGCTCGAACGGCATTCCGGGCCCCACATGGACCTGGTCCACGACTCCGGCTCCGGCGCGGCCCTGTGGGCCCAGTGGCCCGGCCCGGGCAGCGACGGGTGGCTGGAAACAGTCGTCACCCTGCCCGACTGCCCGGCCACCGCCCCCGGCCGCGGCACGGGCTGCTGGGCGTACCTGGCCCACCCCGGCGCGCACACCTGGGAGCTCACCCCGCCCTGGGCCGTCGGCCGGAGTCCGGTCCGGCGCGTTCAGGAATAGAGGCGCTCCAGGACCACCGCGATGCCGTGCGCCTCGTTCGAGAGGGTCACCTCGTCGGCCACGGCCAGCAGCTCGCGGTGGGCGTTGGCCATCGCCACCCCGTGCGCCGCCCAGGCGAACATCGGGACGTCGTTCGGCATGTCGCCGAAGGCGATCGTCGACGACGCCGGAAGGTCCAGGACCTCGGCCGCCCGCGCCAGCCCCACCGCCTTGTCGACGCCGGGCGGCTGGAGCTCCACCGTGTGCTCCCCCGCCATCGTGACGTTCACCAGGTCCCCGGCCACCGCGCGCGCCGCCCGGGTCAGCTCGTCGTCGTCCAGGTGCGGGTGCTGGAGCAGCACCTTGTTGATCGGCGCCGACCAGAGGTCGTCGCGCCGGGGGACGCGGACCATGGGCAGGTGCGGGTGCCACATCCGGTAGCCCGGCCCCATCAGGGTCTCCCCGTCGAGCCCCTCCTGGTTGACCGCCGCGTAGACCTCGCCGATCTCGGCCTCGATCTTGCCGAGGGCCACCTCCGCGAGCCCCCGGTCCATGGAAACGGAGTGCAGCAGGCGCCCGCGCGCCGTGTCGTACACCTGCGCGCCCTGCCCGCACACCGCGAGCCCCGTATACCCAAGATCCTCCAGGATCGTCCGGACCTGCGGGACGGGGCGTCCGGTGACCACGATGTGCTGGGCTCCCGCCGCGCGCGCTGTGGCGAGGGCCGCGTACGAGCGGGCGGAGACGGTGTCCGCGGTGCGCAGCAGAGTCCCGTCCAGGTCAGTGGCGATCAAGGCATAGGGAAGGGCGGAAGTCACGGCGCCAAGGATACGGACCCCATTGGACAAGTCCTACAAATAGCGCCCGAATCCGGCCTCCCACAGACCTCACCAGCCACGTAACGTGTCAGCCAGCCCCCGGGACACCCCCGGACCGCATGGAAAGCGAGGCAGTACCCCATGCCCCAGCAGAGCCCCCTCGACGTTCCCGAGGGCGACCCGTTCGGGCCGCACAACCTCCCCTACGGCGTGTTCAGCACCCCGCAGGAGCCGGAGCGCCGCCGCGTCGGCGTGCGGATCGGCGGGCACGTGCTCGACGCGGGGGCCGTCGCCCTCGCGCTCGGATCCCCGTACGCGGGGCTCCTCGCCCAGGGCTCGCTGAACCCCCTGCTGGCCGCCGGCCGCACCGCCTGGCGGGATGTGCGCCGCGCGCTGACCGCCTGGGTGACCGACCCCGGCCACCGCGAGACCGTCGAGCCGCACCTGCTGCCGCTCGACGCCGTCACCCTGCACCTGCCGTACGAGGTCGCGGACTACGTCGACTTCTACGCGAGCGAGCACCACGCCACCAACGTCGGGAAGATCTTCCGCCCGGACGGGGACGCGCTGACCCCCAACTGGAAGCACCTGCCCATCGGTTACCACGGCCGGTCGGGAACGATCGTGGTGTCGGGCACGGACGTCGTGCGGCCCTCCGGGCAGCGCAAGGCCCCCACCGACCCGGCGCCCGTCTTCGGGCCCTCCGTCAAGCTCGACATCGAGGCCGAGGTCGGCTTCGTCGTCGGCACCCCCTCCGAGCTGGGCCGCCCCGTCGCGCTCGGCGACTTCGAGGACCACGTCTTCGGCCTCTTCCTCCTCAACGACTGGTCCGCGCGCGACGTCCAGGCCTGGGAGTACGTGCCGCTCGGCCCCTTCCTCGGCAAGTCCTTCGCCACCTCCGTCTCCGCCTGGGTGACCCCCCTGGAGGCCCTGGACGCGGCCCGCGTGGCCCCGCCCGCCCGGGACTTCCCGCTCCTGCCCTACCTCGACGACTCCGCGGCCGACCGCCCCGGCGGCTTCGACCTGCGCATCACCGTCTCCATCAACGGGCAGGAGGTGGCGCGCCCGCCGTTCGCCTCGATGTACTGGACCGCCGCCCAGCAGCTGGCCCACATGACCGTCAACGGCGCCTCGCTGCGCACCGGCGACGTGTACGGCTCCGGCACCGTCAGCGGCCCCGAGGTCGACGAGCGCGGCTCCCTCCTGGAGCTCACCTGGAACGGCCGCGACGCCATCGAGCTGGCCGACGGCAAGCGCACCTTCCTGGAGGACGGCGACACCGTCACCCTCACCGCCTGGGCCCCCGGCGCCGACGGCACCCGCGTCGGCCTCGGCGAGGTCACCGGCCGGATCGTGGGCTCGGCCCGCTAGACCCCTCCGGCGGGGTGGCGGAYCTTCCCGCCGCCCCGCCGGAACCCCCTCGCGTACGCCGCCCGAGCGGCCCGACCACCCGTACGCTCCTCCACCCGTGGCGGGGCCCGACGGGGCGGGCGACGCTGCTGGCATGCCCCCTCGCAACGCGAAGCTCATCCCGCTGGCCCTCGCGGCCGCCGCGACGCTGGCGGCCGCGCCGTCGGCCGCCGCGGCGCCCGCCC
>NZ_JBFRER010000156.1:0-15415 GCF_052114405.1 Streptomyces sp. M-16
GGCCGGACGGGGCGGACCCGGCGGGTCCGTGAGCGCGTCCGGCCGGGCCTGCGGCGACGCCGGGCCCGTGCCCGCGAGGCGACGCCGGGCCCGCGCCCGCGGCGGGGCCGTCAGAGGGCCAGGCCGGGGATGCGGTGGGCCCACGGGCGGGCGGCTTCGAGCTGGGCACAGACCTGGAGGACGGTCGCCTCGTCGTGCTGCCGGCCCACCAGCTGGACGGCGAGCGGCAGTCCGTCCGTACCGAAGCCGGCCGGGAGGGAGGCGGCGGGGTTGCCTGTGACGTTCCACAGGGCCGTGTAGGCGATCATCGGGAGGGATCGCAGCATCGCCCCCGTCATGCCCGCGCCGTCCAGGGCACCCACCCGCCGCGGCCGCCGGGCGAGCGTCGGGGTGAGCAGCAGGTCGGCGCGGTCGAAGACGCGGTCGGCCCGTACCGCCATCCGCTCCCCCGCGCGCACGGCCCGCTCCACGGCCGCCTCGGGTACCAGCCGGGCGCACCGCAGGGTCTGCCGGGTGCGGCGTTCGAGCAGGTCGGGCCGGTCGGCGGTGCGGGCCTCCGCGCGGACGCCCCCGCAGAACTGCGGCAGGAACGCGGCCGTGGTGTCGGGGTAGCGGGGGTCGACCTCCCGTACGTCGTGGCCCAGTTCGCGCAGGGCCGCCACCGTCCGCCGCAGGGCCGCCACGTGTTCGGGGTGGGGGCGCACTCCGGGTACCGCGGGGGTGGCCGACCAGCCGATCCGGAGCCGGCCAGGCTCGGTGGAGGCCGCCCGCACGAAGCTCGTCGTGGCGGGCCGGGCCGCCCAGCGGTCGCCGGGGGCCGGGCCGGCGAGGACGTCGTAGAGCAGGGCGCTGTCGAGCACGGAGCGGGTGAGCGGTCCGATGGTGCCGAGGGCGTACCAGAGGTGGGGGTGCGGGGCCGTGGAGACGCGGCCGCGCTGCGGTTTGAGGGCGAAGAGCCCGCAGCAGGCGGCCGGGATGCGCAGGGATCCGCCGCCGTCCCCGCCGAGCGCGGCGCCGGCCAGTCCGGCGGCGACGGCGGCCGCACTGCCCCCGCTGGAGCCGCCGGTGGTGCGGGCCGTGTCCCAGGGGTTGCGGGCGTAGCCGTGCGCGGACGACTCCGTGAACGGCCACTGGCCGTACTCCGGCATCGCCGTCTTGCCGATGATCACGGCGCCGGCCGCCCGCAGCCGGCGGACCGCCTCGGAGTCCTTGGCGGCCGGGACGCGGTGGGCCGCGCCGCCGAACGTGGTGACCTCACCGGCGACGTCGAGCTCGTCCTTGACGGCGACGGGCACCCCGAGCAGGGGCAGGTCCCCCTCGCCGGCCGCACGGGCCGCGTCGCGGGCGTCGGCCTCGGCGAGGGCCGGCCCGGTGAGCACCGCGCGGAACGCCCCGAGCCGGGGGTCCAGGCGTTCGGTCCGCCGGAGCGCGGCCTCGGTCAGCGCCCGCGCGGTGACCTTCCCGGACCGTACGAGGTCGGCCTGCCGGGCCGCCCCCAGGAACAGCAGTTCGCCGTCGTCCACGTACGCGCCCCTCACAGTGGGTTGTGTGCCGGAACCGGCACGGTATGCCAGGCGGGGCCGGGTCCGACAGGGGGTCGACGGGGCCGGCTGCGGCGGGGCCGGTGCGGCGGGTTCAGGCCGCGCCGGAGCGGGCGAGGCGGAAGCCGACGTCGTCGACGCGGAAGGTGGGGTGGCTGCGGCGGCGGGCCGAGGCACGGCAGCTCCAGTGCTCGTCGAACCAGCCGCCGCCGCGCAGCACCCGGTAGGTGCCGTAGACCTCGGGGTCGTACAGGTCCCAGCACCAGTCCCAGACGTTGCCGAGCATGTCGTGCAGGCCCCAGGCGTTGGGGAGCTTGCCGCCCGCCTCGTGGAGGGTCTCGTCCGAGTTGCCGCGGTACCAGGCGATGTCGTCGAGCGGGCCGTGGCGCGGGCCGTCGGTGCCGGCGCGACAGGCGTGTTCCCATTCGGCCTCGGTGGGCAGCCGGTAGCCGTCGGCGGAGGTGTCCCATGCGGCGCTCTCGCCGTCGAGGCGGTAGGCGGGGGCGAGTCCCTCGCGCAGGGAGAGGGCGTTGCAGAAACGGACCGCGTCCCACCAGGAGACGCCCTCGACGGGCAGCCGGTCCCCGTGGACGGTGCTCGGGCGCAGACCGGTGACCCGCGCGTACAGCTCCTGGATGACGGGCAGGGCGGAGAGCCGACAGGGTTCGAGCGCGACCTGCCAGGTGCGCTGCGTCCGCCGGTCGGACAGGGTCACCCGCCCGCCGGGAATGGAGATCATCTTGATGCCCGTACCGAGGTCCATGAACAGGTGATCCTATCGGTACGGACCCCAACCGATCAGTCCGCGAACGCTGTTGGGGTCCTACGCGCCGCTCCGGAGGGCGGGGGCCGGGGCGTCGGGGGACGGCGGTGGGGGGCCGAGGGTGCGGGAGCCTCCGATGGGGAGGTCCCAGAGGTCCCGGCGGGGCAGCCCCGCGCGGGCCCAGGCGGCGCGGGCGCGGTGCAGGGGCTCCATGACCGGTTCCGCGGAGAGCACGAAGGTGGCCCAGTGCATGGGGGCCATCCGGCGGGCGCCGAGGTCGAGGCAGGCTCGGACGGCCTCCTCCGGGTCGGCGTGCACGTCGCGCAGCCACCAGCGCGGGGCGTAGGCCCCGATGGGCAGGAGCGCGAGGTCGATCCCCGGGTGGCGGCGGCCGATCTCGGCGAACCAGTGGCCGTAGCCGGTGTCCCCCGCGAAGTAGACCTTCCGGCCGCTCGCCGCGTCGGTCAGCACCCAGCCTCCCCACAGGGTGCGGCAGGTGTCCAGCAGCGAGCGCCGGGACCAGTGGTGGGCGGGAACGAAGTCGAAGCGTACGCCGCCCAGTTCGGCGGACTCCCACCAGTCGAGCTCGGTCACCCGGGTGAAGCCCCGGCGGCGGCACCAGCGGGCGAGGCCGGCCGGGACGAACAGGGCGGTGTCGCGGGGCAGCCGCTTGAGGGTCGGGGCGTCGAGGTGGTCGTAGTGGTTGTGGCTGATCACCACCGCGTCGACGGGCGGCAGTTCCTCCCAGCGCACCCCGACGGGCGTCATCCGGGCGGGGGTTCCCAGGATCCGGCGTGACCAGACGGGGTCGGTGAGCACGGTCAGCCCGCCGGTCCGCAGCACCCAGCTGGCGTGTCCGGCCCAGGTGACGCAGACGCCGCCGGGGGCGGGGGCGGGCAGCGGGGCGGGCGCGTACGGCAGGTCGGGGATACCGCTCAGCCCGTCGGGGCCCGGGCGGAAGGCACCCTCGCGGGCCAGCCGGGCGAAGGCCCGGACACCGGGGAGCGGGGTCGTCAGCCGGTCCGCGAAGGAACGCGGCCACGCCCGCCGTTCCCCGGGCGGCCGGGACCGGCGATCGCCCGCCGACGCGGGGGCGGGGCCCGGCGGGAGCGCGGACGCGGGGACGGCCGGAGGCGGGGACGCGGGGACGGCGGAAGGCTGGGCGGGTGGGGGTGTGGGGGCGGGCGGCGCGGGGGCGTCCGTCTGGTCCCTCATCGAGGAGTCTCCGTTCAGCTCGGCCGGTGCGAGCGGGGGAAGGTCAGTCGGCCAGCCCGGCGAGCACCGACCCGAGCCGGTCCAGCGCGCCCCGGACGTGCGGCAGCCCCAGCGGGTCGCGGGCGCCGAGCGTGGCGAGCCGTTCCTCCGGGGTGGCCCCCAGCAGCGGCCCTGTCGACAGCCGCACGCGCAGCGCGCCCAGGTCGTCCGCGAACCGCTGCCCGCCGGGTGTCGGCGCGCCCAGCCGGGCGCCGAGCCAGTCCTCCAGCTCCATCGCGTCGCCGACACCGTGCCGGGCCAGCCCGGCGCGCAGCGGGTTCAGGTCCGCGTACAGGTGCCGCCCGGCCTGCGGGGGCCGGGCGAGCGCCCCTACGGCCAGCAGTTCCCGGTGCGCGGCGGCGGCGACCGCGCCGTGCATCGCGGCGGCCGCGTACGCCCGCCCGGCGACGGCGTCGGGTTCGTCGAGCGCGTGCGCGGCGGCTCCCGCGACCGGCCCGGCGACCAGGGCTCCGGTGGCGGTGAGGACGTCGAGGGTGCGGGCCCTGAGCCAGGTGCCCCTCGGGGTGCCGGGGAAACGGAGCACGGCGGCGGGCCAGCCGGCCGGCAGCAGCGATCCGGCCAGGTCCATCAGGACGGCGGCCTGTTCGGGGAGCATCTCGGCGGGGCTCAGCACCAGGGTGTCGTAGGGCCGGTGCACGGTGTCGCGCCAGCTCTCGTCGCTGACCACGAACAGCCCGGCCGACTCCGCCGCCTCGCAGGCCTCCCGCACCATCTCGGGCGGCGGCACCGTGGCGGTGGGGTCGTCGGCCACCGACAGCAGCAGGACGCGCGGGTCGCCGCCCTCGGCCCGGACCCGTCGGACGGTCTCCAGCAGCGCGTAGGGGTCGGGGATGCCGCCGCACTCCGCGGGGGTGGGCACGTGGTAGGCCCGGCGTCCCAGCAGCCGGACCTGCGGCGTCCACCAGGCGGGACACGGCCGGGGCAGCATGACGTCGCCGCCGTACGCGCCGAGCAGGGCCAGCAGGAGGGCGGGGGCGCCGGGCCCCGCGGCCACGTTCTCGGGGGCGGTGGCGAGCCCGCGCCGGGCCCAGTGCCGGCAGGCCGCCTCGTGGACGGCCTCGCCGCCGCCCGGGGGTTCGGGGGCGGCCCGGCCGGCCGCGTCCGCGAGCACGGCGGTCAGCTCCGGCAGGACGGGCAGGCCGGGCTGCGGCGCGGGAGGACCGTAGCGGACCGGACCGCGTCCCCGCGCGGCCGAGCGCCAGTCCCCGGAGACCCCGGGCACCCCGGCCGGCCCGTCCGCCATCCCCACCACGTGTCCGCCTCCCGCCGCTGCCACCGCCACTGAAGCCGTCGCCGTCGCCGCTGAACGATCAACTCTGACCTTTATACGATTAATCGCCCCACTATGCCCGCCGGCCGCGTGCCCGCCGACCGCGTGCCCGCCGGCCGCGCGCGCTCAGCCGCGCCTCCCGGTCATGGCCAGCAGCCGCGTCTGCGCGTCCGCCCCGGCGGGCACGTCCAGCGGCGCGGCGAACATGCCGCTCGCCGCGAGGCTGTCCGCGTAGGGCATGACCTCCTTGATCGCGAACTCCACCAGCCCGTCCGGCAGCCGGTCGTCCGCACCGATCGCCCGCGCGAGGTCCCAGGTGTGCACGACGCAGTCGGTGATCAGCTCCGAGCAGTACGCCGACCCGCGCGTGGGCCCGTACGAGAGCGCGACGGTCCGCTCCAGCGCACCCGGCGCGGCGAAGGCGGCGCTCGCTCCGGCCGCCGCCCGGTCCCAGGCGGCCGCCGGGTCCGCACCGAGCAGGTCGCCGGCGAGCGCGTCGCCGACCTCCGCGACCGTGCGGCCCTCGGTGAGCAGGGGCGGGACCCAGCGCTGCTCGCCGGTGACGTGGTTGACCAGGTCCCGCACGTTCCATTCGGTGCAGGGGGTCGGCGCGTCCCACTGGGCGTCCGCGACCTCCCGTACGCGCTCGCCGAACAGCCGCAGCGCCGCGGCGTGCTGTTCGAGCAGCGTCTCCGGCATGGATCTCACCGTCCTCCGCGGTCGGGTCCCCCTGGGGCCCACTGTCCTCGCCCCTGCCTTTCCCTGCCACCGACCCGCCCAATCCCCTTGGAACACAAGGATGGTGTCCATATGTCAAAACGGTCATCTCAGATTCTGATCGAGCCGCTACCGTGATCATCACGCTTCGACGAAGAGGGGTGCAGCCATGAACGACACGCACGGGACCCACGAACCGCACGAACCGCACGAGCCCCGCGAGCCCCGCGAGCCCCGCATGAGCGCCGTCTACACGCACGGCCACCACGAGTCCGTCCTGCGCTCCCACCGCTGGCGCACCGCGGCCAACTCGGCGGCCTACCTCATCCCCGCACTGCGTCCGGGCATGCACGTGCTGGACGTGGGCTGCGGACCGGGCACCATCACGGCGGACCTGGCGCGGCTGGTGGCCCCGGGCGGCCGGGTCACGGCGGTCGACGCGGCGGCGGACGTCCTGGAGCAGGCGGGTGCCCACGTGCGCGAACACGGGCCGGCCGGGGCCGTCGACTTCGCCGTCGCGGACGTCCACGCGCTGGACTTCCCCGACGACTCCTTCGACGTGGTCCACGCCCACCAGGTGCTGCAGCACGTCGGCGATCCGGTACGGGCCCTGCGCGAGATGCGGCGGGTCTGCCGCCCCGGCGGGATCGTGGCCGTGCGCGACGCCGACTACGCGGCGATGACCTGGTACCCGGCCTCCCCGGTCCTCGACGAATGGCAGGCCCTGTACCGCCGGGTCGCCCGCGCCAACGGCGGGGAACCGGACGCCGGGCGGCGGCTGCGCGCCTGGGCGCGGGAGGCGGGGTTCACGGACGTGACCTGCTCGGCCACGGCCTGGTGCTACGCGACTGCGGAGGAGACCACCTGGTGGTCGGCGCTGTGGGCGGACCGTACGACGGCCTCCGCGTACGCGGACATCGCGGTCCGGGGCGGCCACGCGACGGCCTCCGGCCTGGGCTCCATCGCCGAGGCCTGGCACGCCTGGGGCGCCCACCCCGACGCCTGGTTCTCCGTCCTGAACGGCGAACTGCTGTGCCGGGTCTGACGGGTGTCCCGCGCCGGGACGGGGCACGGGGCCACGGGGTGGGCGGCGCGGAACGCCGTTGATCACGAGCGACGGGCCGTGGCACCCTGACCGCCATGACCACCGACCCCGTCGACCAGGCGCGACGTCTCACCCGTGACCTTTTCCCCGACGCGACGGCCGTCGTCCTCGCCGGGTCCACGGCGTCCGGACGGGCCACCGCGCTCAGCGACCTCGACATCGCCGTGCTGATCGGGGACGGGGGCGAGACCTACCGCGAGACGCTCCGCTTCGAGGGCCGGGTCGTGGAGCTCTTCGTCCACACCCCCACCGGCCTCGCGGAGCTCTTCGCGGCGGACGTCGCCGCCCGCCGCGGGGTGCTGCAGAGCATGTACGCCACGGGTCTCGTACTCGCCGACACGGACGGCGCTGCCGGGCGGGCCCGTGCCCTCGCCGAGGCGGACCTGCGCGCGGGGCCTCCCGCGCTGGACCCGGCAACCGTCGAGACGAAGCGGTACGGGCTGACGGACGCCCTGGACGACCTCGCCGACGCGGGCGACCGGAGCGAACGCCTCACGGTGGCCGGCGTCGCGTTCGACGCCGCGGCCGACCTGCTCCTCGACCACCACCGCGCCTGGACCGGCACCGGGAAGTGGCTGCCGCGACGCCTGCTCCGGGCGGACCCGCGGCTCGGCGCGGCCCTCCTCGACGGGCACCTGCGCGCGGCCGGGTCGGGTGATCCGGCCCCGCTCGCCGAGGCGGCGTCGGAGGTCCTCGGCCTGACCGGCGGGCCCCTGCGCGAGGGGTACCGCCGGACCTGGCGCGGCACCATCGACTCGATCGCCGCCGCCGGCCGCTGAGGGCCGACCGCTGACGGCCGGCCTCTGACAGCCGCCTCTGACCACCGGGAACCACCGCCCCGGCACCACCGGCCGGGCACCGGGGCGTGCCGGCCGTCGAGCGCCCCGGCCACCCCGCCACGCGGCAACGCGGCCTCCCGGCTACCCCGGCGGCCGCATGCGGAAGTCGTAGGCCGCGGGCAGGGGGGCGTCCGTGAGGGTGGACCAGATCTCCGAAAGGGTCTCCTCGCCCTCCCGCAGGTCGGGCAGTTCGAAGCCGTCCTCGAAGACCCGGCGGGCGGCGCCCACGTGCCCTTCGGCCGCCAGCAACCGCGCGGCGAGCAGCCGGAACCGCCCCTGCTCCCGCAGCACGGGCCGCAGCCGGTCCCAGACCGCGCGGGCCGCCGCCAGGCGTCCGGCGGCGAGCAGCGCGGTCATCGCCTCCCGCCCCAGCGCGGACTCGGCGGCCTCCCAGCGCTCGCCGCCCCGGCTCTCCCCCGCCAGGTCCTCGAAGGCCTCCGCGTACCGGTCGGCGGACCGTTCCCGGTCCCCGGCCAGCGCGTCGGCCACCGCGAGGGCGCGCAGCAGCGGCCAACGGGAGGGCGCCAGCGCCAGCCCGCGCTCCCAGCTGCGCACGGCCTGGGCGGTGTCGCCCGCGTGCCACTGGGCCACGCCCAGGTGGTACTCGGTCAGCGGGTCGGCCGGGGCGGTCTCCAGCATGTCCCGCCAGTGCGGCGCGACCAGCGCCGGCCCCGGCGGCACCACCTTGCGCGGGGTGGGGAAGACCCCGCTGCGCCACAGCTCCAGCCAGGGCCGCTGTTCCTCCCCCAGGGTGGACTCCGGGAAGGGGGTGCCGGGGAGCTTGAAGCCCCCGCACAGCACCTCCAGCGCGCCCCAGCCCGAGCCTTCGGCCAGCCGCTCCCCCGGTTCGGTGTCGGCGTGCCCGCGCCACGCCCCGTAGGCGGCCTCCAGCGCCTCGGCCGGCAGCGCGGCGTCAAGGGCCGCCGAGGCCGCACCGCGGGCCGCCGCCCAGTCGGCGCCGTGGACCGCCGACGGCTCCGCCGAGAGCGGCCCGTACGCCTCCATCCAGGCGAACTCCGCCCCGGCCTCCAGACGTACGTGTTCCAGCTGGGTCCGGGCCAGCCCGGCCTGGATCTCGGCGTAGCCGCCGGTGCCCGGCGCGGTGAGCCATTCCTGCCAGCGCCGGCCGCCCGCGCCGGCGCCCCACACGAACAGCTTGCGGCCGCGCAGCCGCCTGGTGGAGGCCTGCGCCAGGCCGTGCCCGTCCGCGTCGAGGGAGGCGATCCAGGGCCGGGCCGCGTCCTGGACCTCGTAGAAGAAGTCCGCCGGGTGGGCGCTGTTCAGCGGGTACGTGCGGTCGGCGTCCTCCCAGCGCGGCACGGGGATCCGGCGCAGCGCACGCTCGTACCCGAAGTGCCAGGCCTCCTCGGCGGGTGCGAGCACGCGGCGGCCCGGCTCCTCCGGAACGGCGGTGTTGGACCACCAGTACACGGGGACGGGCCGCTCGTGCGGGTTGCGCACGCGGACGCCGACGTGGAGGAAGTCCGCGTCGGCGGGCAGCCACAGGTCCACCTGGAAGGGCAGGTCGCGCAGCCGCTCCCACTCCCACAGCCGCACCATCACGCCGCCGTCGGGGGCGGGGACGAGCGCGGCGTGCAGGGGGGCACAGGACAGGGTGGTGTGTCCGGTGGCGCCGATGTTCCACTCGATGCCACCGGAGAACCAGGCGCCGTTGAGGGCGAAGTTGGCGGGCTGGAACACCGGGTTCCGGTAGAGGAGTTCGCGTCCGGTGGGGAGGTGGACGAGGGAGTGGACCCGCCCGCCCAGCCCCGGCAGCACCGTGACGCGCAGGCGGCCGTTGTCGATGACGACCGCCTCGAACTCCCGCTCCGCGCGCTCGCGTCCGTAGCCGTCGCGGACGTGCACCGGAAGCAGCGAGCGCAGCGGCTCGTGGCCGACCTGGCGGGCCATGTCGCGCGGCAGTCCGTGGCGCGAGCGCTCGTCCAGTTCGTGCACCGCGTCGGGCGCGCGCAGGGCGGGGAGGGGGTTGTCGGGTCCCAACGGGGCTGCCGGGAGGGTCAGTAGGGCACGTCGGACGGTGGTGGCCATGAGGGAATGGAACACGCCGTCCCGGCCGGTGCACAGGGGTTCCGCGCATCACCACCGGTCAGGATTACGCAAAGGAGCCCGTGGCCGGTCCGGCGGTCCGCGGGGTCGCACACATGTCCGCCGTCACGGCCCAGCGTTCGTGGTCCCGCCAGGCTCCGGCCACGTGGAGGAAGTCCGGCGAGAGCCCCTCCAGACGGAAGCCGCGCCCCCGGACGAGGGCGATGGAGGCGGCGTTGCCCGGCTGGACGTTCGCCTCCAGGCGGTGCAGCCCGAGGCCGCCGCCCTCCTGCGGGGCGAAGGCGTGGGCGAGGACCAGGTCGAGGGCTTCGCCCAGGAGTCCGCGACCGGCGGCGTGCGCGAAGGCCCCGTAGCCCAGGGCGCCGCAGCGGAAGGCGCCGAGGACGATGTTGTTGATGTTGACGAAGCCCGCGAGGGCTCCGGTGGCGCGTTCGCGGACGAGGAATCCGGCCCGCCCCTCGCCGCCGGCCAGCCGGGCGGCGTAGGGCTCGTACTCCTCCACCGTGGTGGGCGGGAACAGCCAGGGCTCGTGCAGGTCGCGGCTCTCGCGGGCGCGGGCGGTGAACTCGGGTCCGTCGGCGGGGCGGTAGGGGGCGAGGCCGACCCGGGGGCCCGTCACGAGGTACGTAGGAAAGGGCATCGCCCCAGGTTACGAGGTGTGGCAGTATCCCGGTGTGATCATCGCCCCCCGGAATTGCGAAACCGGCGGCACCGCGGCCCTGGTGCTCGCGGCGGCCCGCAACAACGCCGAGTGGGTCGCGGCCGTCTGCCGCGACGGAGCCTTCTCCGGCTCCGTATGGAGCAGCGCGCGGCGCACCCCGCCGCTCTACCCCGACGCGGTCTCCCTCACCCCGGAGGCCTCGGCGCAGGACGTGGTGGCCGGGATCGACACCGGCTCCCCCGGCTGCTCGGTCAAGGACAGCTTCGCCTCGCTGGACCTGGCCCCGGCCGGCTTCGAGGTGCTGTTCGAGGCGCAGTGGATCCACCGCCCGGCCGGGCCGGCCGGGCCGGCGGCCCCGGGCACGGAGTGGTCCGAGGTCCGGACCGCCACGGAGCTGGGCGCCTGGGAGGCGGCCTGGGACGGTGGGGCGAGCACCGGGCTGTTCCACGCGGACCTGCTCGCCCGGGACCTCGTCTTCCTCGCGGGCCGCTCCGGGGGGCGGATCGTGGCGGGGGCCGTCGCGAGCGCCGGGGGCGGCGTCGTCGGCGTGTCCAACCTCTTCACGGCGGACGGGGCGCACGGGGCGGACGCCGACCCGGACGCGGCGGACGCGGCGGTCGCCGCGGCCTGGGCGGCCGTCCTGGAGGCCGTCGCGGCCCGCTGGCCCGGCCTGCCGGTGGTGGGGTACGAGCACGGGGAGGACCTCGACGCCGCCGTGCGCGCCGGGTTCACCCCGATCGGCCCGCTGCGCGTCTGGCTGCACACCACCTGATCCGGCGAGCACGCCCACGCGGCCGGGGGTGAGCAGGGCGCGGCCCCCGCGGCCGTCCTTCGGCGCGAGGCGGGTCACGGCCCCGTGATCGCCCGCACCGGCCGCGGGGGTCAGCCGTGCAGGGCCAGACGGGGGACGTCGTCCCGCTCGAACCCGAAGACCTGCGCGTACAGGGACAACTCCGCCTCCAGCGCCCGCACCATCGTCTCCGCGCGCCGGAAGCCGTGCCCCTCGCCCTCGAAGGCGACGTACGCGTGCGGCACGCCGCGCCCGCGCAGCGCGGCCAGCAGCCGTTCGGCCTGGGCCGGCGGGCAGACCGGGTCGTCCAGGCCCTGGAGCAGCACGAAGGGCGCGGCGATCCGGTCGGCGCGGGCCACCGGGGAGCGCTCGCGGCAGCGCACGGCCAGGGTCCGCGGCGGTCCGGCGAGACCGTCCACGTAGCGCGATTCCAGGTCGTGGGTCTCGGCGGCGAAACCCCGCAGGTCCAGGACGGGGTAGACGATCGCCGCGCAGGCGTACAGGTCGGTGGCGGCGAGCGAGGCCGCCGCCGTCCAGCCGCCCGCGCTGCCGCCGCGGATGGCGAGCCGGCCGGGGTCGGCGGTGCCCTCGGCGGCCAGGGCGCGGGCGACGGCGGCGCAGTCCTCGACGTCGACCACGCCCCACTGCTCGCGCAGCCGCTCGCGGTAGGCGCGGCCGTAGCCGGTGGAGCCGCCGTAGTTGACCTCGACGACGCCGATGCCGCGCGAGGTGAAGTAGGCGATGTGCAGGTCGAGCACGGGCGGCACGTGGTCGGTGGGGCCGCCGTGCGCCCACACCACGTACGGGGGCAGTTCGTCGGCGGGGGCCCGCCGGGCGGGGTGGTGCGGCGGGTACACGTGGGCGTGGATCTCCCGGCCGCCCGGGCCGGGGAAGGTCCTGGTCTGCGGTTCCGGGTAGTGGGCGGGGTCGACCGGGTCCGTGGCGCGGGCGCCGGCCACCCGGGTGTGGCCGGTCACGGTGTCGAGTTCGACGACCTCGTAGCCGCTGCGGGGACTCGCGGCGACCCCGTAGACGCGGGTGCCGCTGACGGCCAGCGCGGGCTGCCAGGCGGTCCAGGGGCCGGCCGCGTCGACCAGGTGGCCGCTGTCCGGGTCGAGGATGCCGAGGACGGCGGCGCCCTGGCCGTGCAGGACGGCGATCAGCCGGTCGGGCAGCGGGGCGATCCAGCTCAGGCCGGGTTTCCACAACGCGCCGCCGAACTCCTCCTCACGGGGGCAGATGTTGACGGCCGCTCCGCCGTCCGGGTCCACCCGGTACGGGTTCCACCAGCCGCTGCGGTCGCTCACCGCGAGCAGGGCCCCGTCGGACGCCCACGCCACCTGGGCCACGGCCTCCTCGGGGCCGCCGAGGACGGTGCGGGGGGCGGTGAGGGTGCCGTCGGGGGTGATGTCGGCGAGTTGGAGTTCGGTGCCGTCCCAGGGCATCCGGGGGTGGTCCCACACCAGCCAGGCCGCCCGCCGGCCGTCCGGGGAGAGCCTGGGGCCGGTCCGGAAGCGGTGGCGGTCGTCGGTGAGTTCCCGTACGGCGGCCCGGTCCTCGGCGGCCGATCCGTCGAGCGGGACGGCGGCCGTGACCCGGCGCACGTCGGTGGGCCCGGGGCCGGTGAACTCCTCCAGCACGCACCAGACCTCGGCGCCCCGCAGCACCGGGTCGGCCCAGCGCAGGCCGCCGCCGACCGGGGAGAGGGGGGTGAGGGGACGGGGGCCCGGGCTCGCGGGCGCGTCGGGCTCGTACGCGTACAGCCGCTGGTCGCCGTGGTGGACGAACACCACGAGCGGTCCCCCCGAGGGCCGCCCGGCGCCCGCCCAGGGCAGGCCCCCGTATTCGGTGAGGCGGCTGCGCACGTTCCACGGCGCGGGCAGCACCGAGCGGGCGGCGCGGCCGTCGGCGGGCCGGCGCACCAGGGTCCGGCGACCGCCCTCACCGGGGCGGGGCTCGGTCCACCACACCTCGTCGCCGACGGTCCCCAGGTACTCGGGGCGGCCGTCGTGGGCGGCTGCGAGGGCGGCGGCGATCGGCGAGGGCCAGCTGCCGTAGGGGCCGTCGGAGGCGGGCGGAGCCATCAACGGGTGCCCCTCACAGGGTCCGCAGCGCGCGGTCGAGGACGCGGACGCCGAAGTGGAGGGCGTCGACGGGGACCCGCTCGTCGACGCCGTGGAAGAGGGCCCAGTAGTCGAAGCCGGGCGGCAGCTTGAGCGGGGAGAAGCCGTAGCCGGTGATGCCGAGGCGGGAGAACTGTTTGGCGTCGGTGCCGCCGGCCATGCAGAAGGGGACCACGTGCCCGTCGGGGTCGAAGTGTTCGACGGCCTCGCGCAGGATGCCGTAGGTCCGCCCGTCCACGGGGGCTTCGAGGGCGACCTCGCGGTGGTGGAACTCCCAGTCGACGTGGGGCCCGGTGAGCGCGTCGAGGGTGGCGGCGAACTCGGCTTCGCCGCCGGGCAGCGTGCGCCCGTCGACGTACGCGGTGGCGTGTCCGGGGACGACGTTGAGCTTGTAACCGGCTTCCAGCATGGTCGGGTTGGCGCTGTTGCGGACCGTGGCCTCCACCAGTGCGCCGGACGGGCCCAGCTTGCCGAGGACGGCGTCGAGATCGAAACCGGGGGCGCGGGGATCCACCGACAGGCCCTGGAGGGAGGCGAGTTCGGTGATGCAGGCGGCGACCGTGCCGGTGAGCCGGACCGGCCACTCGTGTTCGCCGATGCGGGCGACGGCGGCGGCGAGCCGGCTGACGGCGTTGGCCTTGTTGGGCTTGGAGCCGTGTCCGGTGGTGCCGTGCGCGGTGAGCTTCAGCCAGGCGGTGCCGCGTTCGCCGGCCGCGATGGGGTAGAGGGAGCGGCCCGGCCCGGTGTGCAGGGTGAAGGCTCCGGACTCGCCGATGCCCTCCGTGCACCCCTCGAAGAGGTGCGGGTGCCGGTCGGCGAGGAAAYCCGATCCGTCGACGGCGCTGTCCTCCTCGTCGGCGGTGTAGGCGATCACGATGTCCCGGCGCGGCCGTACGCCGTGGCGCGCCCAGGCCCGTACGACGGCCAGCACCATCGCGTCCATGTTCTTCATGTCGACCGCTCCGCGGCCCCAGACCACGCCGTCGCGGACCTCCCCGGAGAAGGGGTCCACGCTCCAGTCGGCGGCCTGGGCGGGAACCACGTCGAGGTGGCCGTGGACGAGGAGGGCGGGCGCGGTGGGGTCGGTGCCCTCGACGCGGGCCACCACGTTGGTCCGGCCCGGGGCGCGTTCCAGCAGGGCCGGCTCCAGTCCGGCGCCGGCGAGACGTTCCGCGACGTATTCGGCGGCGGGCCGCTCGCGGCAGTCGCCGCCGCCCCGGTTGCCGGTGTCGATCCGGATCAGGTCGGAGGTGAAGCCGACGGCCTCCTCGAAGGCCGTCGCGTCGAGCGCGCCGTTTGCGCCGTCCACCCATCGCATGTCAGCCATACTGCTCCTCCACGGCCGCGGAGACGACCGTCGTGACGGCTTTGAAGGTCCGGATCCCCTCGTACATGGTCCCACTGGTGTACGCGATCCGGCGTTCGGCGCAGCGTTCGACCCCGGGAACCACGGTGGCGGCCATCGACAGGTGTTCGGCGTCGAACTCCACCTCCACCGCGAACGGGCCGCCCCGTACCGGCTCGTGGCGGACGGCGAGGGCGACCGCCTCGGCGGCGGCGGCCCGGATGTCGGCGGCGGTGCGGGCCGGGGTGCGGCAGACGGCGGCGTAGCGCGAGACGTGGTCCTTGACGGCGACGGTGCGCGCGTCGGGGGCGTAGGCGGCGGCGTCGGCGCAGGTCAGATCGTCGCCGGTGACCAGGATGACGGGGACCCCGTACTCGGCGACGACGTGGGCGTTGAGCAGTCCCTCGCTGGCGCGCAGGCCGTTGAGCCAGACCCCGGTGATGGAGTTGGCGAGGTAGGTGTGGGCGAGGACCCCCTCGGCGCCGGCGCCCGTGTGGTAGCCGACGAAGGCGATGCCGTCGACGTCCCCGTGCTGCACGCCCTCGACCATGGAGAGGGACTTGTGGCGGCCGGTGAGCATCTCGGCGCGGGCGTCGAGCCGCTCCAGCAGCAGGTTGCGCATGGTCCAGTGGGCCTCGTTGACGAGGACCCGGTCGGCGCCTCCGTCGTAKAGGCCGAGCACGGCGGCGTTCACGTCGGAGGTGAACATGGCCCGGCAGCGCTCCCACTGGGCGGTCCCGGGCAGTACGTCGGCGGGCCAGGTGACGCCGGTGGCGCCTTCCATGTCGGCGGAGATGAGGATCTTCATCGTGCCCCCGGTGGGTCGGGTCGCGGAGGGCCCCACCCTAGCCGCCCGGCCCCCTGCGGTCCCGGGGGCCACGCCCGGGAGGGCGGCGCCGGGCGGGCCGGCCCTCGGGCC
>NZ_JBFRER010000157.1:0-16531 GCF_052114405.1 Streptomyces sp. M-16
TTCCCGGGGCCCCCGAGGCGCCGGCCGCCGCGGAGGTCCCGGCCGAGCCGGTGGCCGCCGTGGAGGTGCCCGCCGAGCCTTCGGCCCCCGAGGCCGCCCAGGCGCCCGCCGCCGAGGCCGAGCCGGTGCTCCCGGAGGCCGTGGAGGCCGCCGACACCCCGGCAGCCGAGCCCGCCGCGCCGGTCGCGGAGGCCCCTGCAGAAACGGTTCAGGCCGCCGCCGAGGCGGCCGCCCCGGCCGACGTGCCGGCGGAGCCCGAGGAGCGGGCCGCCGCCCCGGCCGAGGCGGAGGCCGCCCCGGCCGAAGCCGTCGAGCAGGTCGCCGCGTCCGCCCCCGAGGCCGACGCCCCGGACGCCGCCGCGGACGCCACCGAGCCCGCCGGCACCGCCGACGCCGCGCAGGCACCCGAACCCGTCTCCGTCGGCGAGGCYGCCCCCGCGTACGACGACGCCGAGCGCGAGGCCGTCCTGCGCGTCATGCGCGAGCGCCGCGACATCCGCAAGGGCTTCCGTACCGACCCCATCCCGCACGAGGTGTTGCTGCGCGTCCTGGAGGCCGCCCACACGGCCCCCAGCGTCGGCCACTCGCAGCCCTGGGACTTCGTGGTCATCCGCTCCGCCGAGACCCGCCGGACGATGCACGAGCTCGCCCAGCGCCAGCGCGAGGCCTACGCCAAGTCGCTGCCCAAGGGCCGGGCGAAGCAGTTCAAGGAACTCAAGATCGAGGCCATCCTCGACACCCCGGTGAACATCGTCGTCACCGCCGACCCCACCCGCGGCGGCCGCCACACCCTCGGCCGGCACACCCAGCCGCAGATGGCCCCGTACTCCTCCGCCCTCGCGGTCGAGAACCTCTGGCTCGCCGCGCGCGCCGAGGGCCTCGGAGTGGGCTGGGTCAGCTTCTTCGACGAGCGCGAGATGGTCCGCGCGCTCGGACTGCCGGAGCACCTGGAGGTCGTCGCGTACCTGTGCGTCGGCTACGTCGACGAGTTCCCCGACGAGCCCGAACTGGCGCAGGCCGGCTGGTCCCAGCGGCGTCCGCTGGCCTGGGTCGTCCACGAGGAGACGTACGGACGCCGCGCGCTGCCCGGCGAGGAGCCGCACGACCTGCTCTCCGAGACCGTCGCCAGCATCCGCCCGCTCGACGCCAAGGCGCTGGGCGAGGCCTGGGAGCGGCAGAAGCGCATGACGAAGCCCGCCGGGGCCCTGGGCATGCTGGAGATCATCTCCGCCCAGCTGGCCGGCCTCTCCCGGGTCTGCCCGCCGCCCATCCCGGAGCCGGCCGCCGTCGCGATCTTCGCGGGTGACCACGGCGTCCACGCCCAGGGCGTCACCCCCTGGCCGCAGGAGGTCACCACGCAGATGGTGGCGAACTTCCTCGGCGGCGGTGCGGTCTGCAACGCCTTCGCCAACCAGGTCGGCGCCGAGGTCTGCGTCATCGACGTCGGCGTGGCCGGGGACCTCCCCGCCACCACCGGCCTGCTGCCGCGCAAGGTCCGTCCCGGCACGGCCGACCTCTCCACCGGCCCGGCCATGACCCGCGAGGAAGCGATCGCGGCCATCGAGGTGGGCATCGAGACGGCCCGCGACCTGGTCGCCGCCGGCAACAAGGCCCTGCTCACGGGCGAGATGGGCATCGCGAACACCACGGTCTCGGCGGCCCTCATCTCGGTCTTCACGGGCGTCGACCCCGCGGAGGTCACCGGCCGGGGCACCGGCATCAACGACGAGACCCACGCCCGCAAGGTCGAGGTCGTCCGCCGGGCCCTGGAACTCCACCAGCCCGACCCGGCCGACCCGATCGGCGTCCTCGCGGCCATCGGCGGCCTGGAGCACGCGGCGATCGTCGGCCTCCTCCTGGGCGGGGCCTCCCTGCGCACCCCGGTCATCCTCGACGGCGTGAGCGCCGGCGCCGCCGCCCTCGTGGCCCGCGCCATCGCCCCGGAGTCCCTGTCGGCCTGCATCGCGGGCCACCGCAGCGCGGAGCCGGGTCACGTGGCGGCCCTGAACAAGCTCGGCCTGCGTCCCCTGGTCGACCTGGACCTCCGCCTCGGCGAGGGCACGGGCGCGCTCCTGGCGCTCCCCCTGGTCCAGAGCGCGGCGCGGGCGATGCACGAGGTGGCCACCTTCGACTCGGCGGGCGTCACCGAGAAGTAGCCCCTCGAACGCCGGCGGGGCTGGATCTTCCGGCCCCGCCGGCGCTTGAGGCGCGGGCGCGGAGCGCCGTGCCGGGAGCCGCACCCGGTACGGGTACGGGCCGCACCCGTGCTGTTCAGCCGCGCCGGCGCCCGAGGCGGCAACGGCGGAAGGGCGGGTGGGCAACCGGCCCCCGCACCCCGCCCGGCCGGCCCGCGCAGCCGCCGCCGCACCCCGGAGCCCGCGCGGCGAAACCGCGCGGCCCCCGCAGGGACCACCGCCCCGGATGGGTCGTATCGTGGTCCCGGACGGGCATCCGCACGCCGCCCGCCACGCCGCTCCAGCGCAGCAGCGGCCCCGCCGACCCCTCGCCGCATCAGGAGCCGCAACCGCCATGGCAAACCCGGCATACCCCGCCTACCCCGTAGGACTCCGCCTGGCCGGGCGCCGCGTCGTCGTCATCGGCGGCGGTCAGGTCGCCCAGCGCCGCTTGCCCGCCCTCATCGCGGCCGGCGCCGACGTCCTGCTGATCTCCCCCTCCGCGACCCCCTCCGTGGACGCGATGGCGGAGACCGGCGAGATCCGCTGGGAACGCCGCCGCTACCGGGAGGGCGACCTCGCCGACGCCTGGTACGCCCTGATCGCCACCCAGAACCGCGAGGACAACGAGCGCGCCTCCGCCGAGGCCGAGCGCGAGCGCGTCTGGTGCGTGCGCGCCGACGACGCCTCCGCCGCCACCGCCTGGACCCCCGCCACCGGCCGCATCGAGGGCGTCACCGTCGCCGTGCTGACCGGCAACGACCCCCGCCGTTCGGCCGCCGTCCGCGACGCGGTCGTCGAGGGCCTGCGCGACGGCACCCTCACCGCCCCCGCGCACCGCCACAAGAGCACCCCCGGGGTCGCCCTCGTCGGCGGCGGCCCCGGCGACCCGGATCTGATCACCGTGCGCGGCCGCCGCCTGCTCGCCGAGGCCGACGTGGTCATCGCCGACCGGCTCGGCCCCCGCGACCTCCTCGACGAACTCCCGCCGCACGTCGAGGTCATCGACGCGGCGAAGATCCCGTACGGCCGTTTCATGGCCCAGGAGGCCATCAACAACGCCCTGATCGAGCACGCCAAGGCGGGCAAGGCCGTCGTCCGGCTCAAGGGCGGGGACCCGTACGTCTTCGGCCGTGGCATGGAGGAGCTGCAGGCCCTCGCCGAGCACGGCATCCCCTGCACGGTCGTCCCCGGCATCTCCAGCTCCATCTCGGTGCCGAGCGCCGCCGGTATCCCCGTCACCCACCGCGGGGTGGCGCACGAGTTCACCGTGGTCAGCGGACACGTCGGCCCCGACGACCCGCGCTCCCTGGTGGACTGGGCCTCCCTCGCGAAGCTCACCGGCACCCTGGTGATCCTCATGGGCGTCGACAAGATCGGCCTGATCGCCGAGGCCCTGATCCGCCACGGCCGCTCCGCCGACACCCCGGTCGCGGTCGTCCAGGAGGGCACCACGGCCACCCAGCGCCGGGTGGACGCCACCCTCGCCACGGTCGGTGAGACCGTGCGCGCCGAGGAGGTCCGCCCGCCGGCCGTGATCGTCATCGGCGAGGTCGTCCGCGTGAACGCGCCCGCCGCGCTCCACGGCACCGACGCCCTTCCCGGCACCGACGCCTGACAGGCCGTTGGCACCACACCCACGACAAGGCAGTATCACCCTGTGGCTGATCTCATCACCGTCGAAGACCCCGACGATCCCCGCCTGCGCGACTACACGGGCCTGACCGACGTGGAGCTGCGGCGCCGCCGCGAGCCCGCCGAGGGCCTCTTCATCGCCGAGGGCGAGAAGGTCATCAGACGGGCCAAGGACGCCGGCTACGAGATGCGCTCCATGCTGCTCTCCGCCAAGTGGGTCGACGTCATGCGCGACGTCATCGACGAGCTCCCCGCCCCGGTCTACGCCGTCAGCCCGGAGCTCGCCGAACGCGTCACCGGCTACCACGTCCACCGCGGCGCCCTCGCCTCCATGCAGCGCAAGCCGCTGCCCACGGCGCAGGACCTGCTCGCCTCGGCCCGCCGGGTGGCCGTCATGGAGGCGGTCAACGACCACACCAACATCGGAGCCATCTTCCGCAGCGCCGCCGCCCTCGGCATGGACGCGGTGCTGCTGTCGCCCGACTGCGCGGACCCGCTCTACCGCCGCTCGGTGAAGGTCTCCATGGGCGCGGTGTTCTCCGTCCCCTACGCCCGCCTCGACGCCTGGCCCAAGAGCCTGGACTCGGTACGGGAGGCGGGTTTCAAGCTCCTCGCCCTCACCCCGCACGAGAAGGCCTCGCCGATCGACGAGGCCGCCCCGCAGTCCCTCGAACGGGTCGCGCTGATGCTCGGAGCGGAGGGCGACGGCCTGTCCACGCAGGCGCTGGTCGCCGCCGACGAATGGGTGCGCATCCCCATGGCGCACGGCGTGGACTCGCTCAACGTGGGCGCGGCCGCGGCCGTCGCCTTCTACGCGGTGGCCGGCGGCCACCGGGCCTGACCCGGCCGGGTGCCCGCCCCCGTCGGGGGCCGGTACCCGCTGCCGCGGCCCTAGATCTTCTGCGCCAGGGCGATGCCCAGCGCCACCAGCAGCGTCACCACGACGAAAACGATCAGCCGCTGCCGCATCAGCTTCGGGTCCGGCCGCGAGGGTCGGCGCCCCGTGCCGGTGGTCCGGGGAGCCGGACGGCCGCCCGTACGCCCGGCGGTGGAACCGAGATTGCGCGGGGACGAGGGCCGCGAGTGGGGTCCGCCGTGCGGGGCCTGCGCCCTGGGGGCGGGCGTGCCGCCGCCCGGGGTACGCCGGTCCACGCTGCTCTGCTCGGTGTAGAGGGCGGTCTGGTCGGCGAGCCGCCCCACCGGCCGCTCGGGCCGCGGCCGCTGCACCGGCGGCCGGCCGTCGCCCAGCCCCTGCGCCTCGCGGGCCGCGATCTCCTTCAGCCGCATCGACAGCTGCAGGGTCGTCGGCCGTTCCTCGGGGTCCTTGGCCAGGCAGGCCCGGACCAGCGGCGCGAGGGCGTCCGGTACGCCGACCAGGTGGGGCTCCTCGTGCACCACCCGGTACAGCATGACCTCGGAACTGCCGTGCCCGAACGGGGAGTCGGCGGTCGCCGCGTAGGCGAGGGTGGCGCCGAGCGCGAAGACGTCGGTGGCGGGGGTGACGGCGGCACCGCGCACCTGCTCGGGGGCGAGGAAGCCGGGGGAGCCGACGGCGGTCCCCACGTGGGTCAGGGTGCTCGCCCCGGTCGCCCAGGCGATGCCGAAGTCGATGATCCGCGGGCCCTTGGGGGACAGCAGGATGTTCGAGGGCTTGAGGTCGCGGTGGACCACGCCGGCCTCGTGCACGGCGACGAGGCCCTCGGAGAGCGCGGCGCCGATGGCGGCGATCTGCGCGGCCGTCAGGGGGCCTTCCTCGGCCACCTTGTCGTGCAGCGAGGGGCCGGGTACGTACTGCGTGGCGAACCAGGGGCGCTCGGCCTCCAGATCGGCGGCCACCAGCCGCGCGGTGCACCCGCCGCGGATCCGCCGGGCGGCGGACACCTCGCGCGCGAAGCGGGAGCGGAACTCCTGGTCCTCGGCCAGGTCGGGCCGGATCACCTTCAGGGCGACGCGCTGACCGCGCCGGTCGGACCCCAGGTAGACCACGCCCATGCCGCCCGCGCCGAGCCTGCGGTGCAGTCTGAACGAGCCGACGACACGCGGGTCCTCGCGCCGGAGCCGCATCATCGCCATGTCCACCCCGCTGACCGGTCGTCCTGTTGACCTGGCACAGCTTACGGACCATCCGGCACGAGCGCTCAGAGGCCGCGCCCTCGTCGAAGGATTCGATCGTCAGTACGGGGCAGGCCACTTGAGGGTGTGCCGCCCCCGGCCGCCGCCCCCGGACCCGCACCGCACCCCGCGCCCAAACGGCCCTCGCGCCAAGGGGATTGGCGCCGACGGCGGCCCCGTACGAGCTCATCTCCGAGGGGGAGCGGCGAGAGCCGCCGACTGACGCGGTCAACCGCCCGTACGCGGACACGCGTGTGCGGGGAGTGACGGAAGTGAGCGAAGTCACTACCCTCCGGTCATCCCCTCCGGGAAGTCCCCCATGACGGGGAAGCGGTCTCCACCCAGGGGAGTACTCCGGGGAGGTCCTCGTCATCCTCCCGGAGGCCCGGCAAAGGGTACGAGGGCATGAGGCCAGGGGCCTTCCGCCCACCTAGTGTTGAAGACAAGCGGCGGGTGGCGCACTCGTCCCCCGAGGTCACGAACCCGCCGCTGCCAGACGACAGGGAGAGGACCATGGCGGACATCGCCCGGCAGGGACGCAAGGCATTCGCGTTCAACAGCCATGAGTCCGGTAAGCGCCACCCGCTGGTGGCCGCGGCGATGGTCCTCCCCCTGGCCGCCCTCCTGCTCTTCCTCTTCGGAGGTTTCGACCAGGTGGCGGCACAGGCGTCGTCCGTTGGCGTGATGCTGGGGCGCTGAGCGGCGCCCCGGGTCCGGGAGAGCGGCCCGGACCGGGACATCGGCCTGTCGAATCCCCGTGGGGACGGGGGATCGACGACGGACGGCAGGTGAAGGGTGCTGCCCGTACGACTGGGGAGTCGGACGGGCAGCACCCTTTCTTTCGTCCCGTCCCCGCCCCCCGTAGCCTCGTCCCGAGCGAAGGAGAGGCCCATGGCGGACGCGGACCACGACCCCACGAGCACGCAGGCCCACGACGGGGAGGCGGCGCACCCCCGCCGCCGCGGCACGCCGCCGCGCGCCGCGGGCGCCGCGTGAGCGCACTGCCGCTGCCCGCCCCGCTGCCCGCGGCCCTCGCCGCCTGGGGCGGCCCCGGGCAGCCCTACGTCCTGCTCGCCGACCGCCCCGACGGGACGGTCGTGCGCTGCGGGGACGCCGTGGCCAAGGCGCACGCCCCCGGCAGCGACCCGGAGGCCCTCGCGGCCCGCATCCGCGTCGCCGGCTGCGGAGCCCTCGCCGGGGTGCTGCTGCCCCCGCTGCGCACCGGGGCCGTCCACGGCCGCACCGTCTCGCTGTGGCCCTACGGGACCCCCGTGGATCCGGCGCGCCCCGAGGACGCCCCCTGGGAGGAGGCCGCCCGGCTGCTCGCGGCCCTGCACCGGACCGAGCCCGGAGACCTCCCCGGACCCCTCCCGCCGATGCGGGGCCCGGCCAAGGTGGCCCGCGCCCTGCGCCGCCTGGCCCGGGCCCCGCGGCCGGACCCGGACGGGGTCCGGGCGGTCCGCGCCGCCGCCGCGACCCTCCCGGACTGGGCCCGCGGCGAGGGCGTACCCCCGGCCGGGGCGGCGGTGCTGTGCCACGGCGACCTGCACCTCGGGCAGCTCGTCCGCCACCCCGTCCCCGACGGCCCCTGGCGGCTCATCGACGTCGACGACCTCGGCCTCGGGGCGCCCGCCTGGGACCTGGCCCGCCCGGCCGCCTGGTACGCGGCCGGGATCCTCGCCCCGGAGGCCTGGCTGCGCTTCCTGGACGCCTACCGGGCCGCGGGCGGCCCGGCCGCCGGCCCGCCCGGCAGCGACCCCTGGCCGGAACTCGACCTGGTCGCGCGGGCGCTGACCGTACAGACGGCGGCCCTCGCCCTCGCCAAGGCGGCGCCCGCCCGCCGCCTGCTGGACGAGGGGGAGCGGCTGATGCTGGATTCCTGTGTCCGAATGGCTACATTCCGGGCCGAGTTGGAGCCCTGACTCCGTCGTAGGGTGAGCGGGGGCGCCGGGTACGCATCCGGCGCCGACGCGAACGGCGAGGAGTTGATCCGGTCATGCAGTGTCCGAAGTGTCACGCGATGATGCACACCTACCAGCGCAATGGCGTCCAGATCGAGCAGTGCAGCGGCTGCCGCGGCATCTTCCTCGACTACGGCGAGCTGGAGGCGCTGACCCGCCTGGAGTCCCAGTACACGGCGCAGCAGTACGGCCAGGTCCCGCC
The DNA here is from genome assembly GCF_052114405.1 of Streptomyces sp. M-16. Classification (NCBI taxonomy): domain Bacteria; kingdom Bacillati; phylum Actinomycetota; class Actinomycetes; order Kitasatosporales; family Streptomycetaceae; genus Streptomyces; species Streptomyces sp. M-16. The sequence goes on from NZ_JBFRER010000157.1 coordinate 8,085, forward strand.
GCCCGCCGCGCCGCCGGCCCCGTACCCGGCCCACGTGGCTCCGGCCCCGGCCTGGGGCGCCCCGCAGCACGGCGGCCACGGCCACGGACATGGTCACCACGGCCACCACAAGGGCGGATTCGGCCGGATGCTCTTCTCCTCCTGAGGCCGGCCGGCACCCGGGAACGCGGAAGCCCCGGCCGTGGGAACGGCCGGGGCTTCCGGAGGTGGTGCGCGATACTGGGATTGAACCAGTGACCTCTTCCGTGTCAGGGAAGCGCTCTCCCGCTGAGCTAATCGCGCGGGACCGCGGTGTGAAACCGCAGATGGTGCGTGTACTGCGTGCGCGATACTGGGATTGAACCAGTGACCTCTTCCGTGTCAGGGAAGCGCTCTCCCGCTGAGCTAATCGCGCGGGGATCCTTGCGGACCAGTGGACGATACTGGGATTGAACCAGTGACCTCTTCCGTGTCAGGGAAGCGCTCTCCCGCTGAGCTAATCGTCCTTGGAGGTGGAGACGGGATTTGAACCCGTGTAGACGGCTTTGCAGGCCGTTGCCTCGCCTCTCGGCCACTCCACCATGGAGCTGTAGGGGTTCTCGGGAAGAAATCCCCCACTTCGAGCGGACGACGAGACTCGAACTCGCGACATCCACCTTGGCAAGGTGGTGCTCTACCAACTGAGCTACGTCCGCAGGTCACCGTGTTCGCTCCGGGGTTTTTCCCCTTCGCTCCCTGGCGACGTGTTGAACTCTAGCGGATTCCCGGGCCAGCTCAAAAACGCGTTTCCGCAGCGTGCTGCGGCCCGATCACCGCCGGTCACCCCGCGGCCACCTCACCGGCGCCATCGCGTCACCGGTCATAGACTCGCAGCCGTGCACGACCTGCCTCCCCTGGCCCGCTTCGGCGGCCTCCTCGCGACCGACCTCCGTGACGTCACCGGTGACCCCTCGGCCCTCGACTCCTCCGGCTTCTGGGCGGTGACCGCAGACTTCGAAGGCCGGCTGGTCTGCGCGCGCTTCGGGGACGTGCGCCCCGACCCCGTCCCGGCCCCCGTGCCCGGGGCCTGGTCCGGTCCGGCCGCCGGCCGCTGGTCCTCCTCGCTCGACCGCGGCGCGTACGTCGCGGGCGTACGCCGGATACGCGCGTACATCGAGGCGGGCGAGGTCTACCAGGCCAACCTCTGCCGCGTGATGTCCGCGCCGCTGCCGGACCCGGCGCGGGCCGACGTGGACGCCCTCACCGCCCTGCTCGCGCGCGGGAACCCCGCTCCCTACGCAGGAACGATTCGTCTCCCGGCCCACGGCGTGGAGATCGCCAGCGCCTCCCCGGAGCTCTACCTGAGCCGCCACGGCCGCCGCATCGAGTCCGGCCCCATCAAGGGCACCGGCCGCACCGTGGCCGACCTGCTGCCCAAGGACCACGCCGAGAACGTGATGATCGTGGACCTGGTCCGCAACGACCTGGGCCGGGTCTGCGCGACCGGCTCGGTCACCGTCCCGGAGCTGTGCGCCGTGGAGGAGCACCCCGGCCTCGTCCACCTGGTCTCCACCGTCAGCGGGGAACTCGCCGAGGGCGCGGGCTGGCCGGAGCTGCTCGCCGCCACCTTCCCGCCCGGCTCCGTCACCGGCGCGCCCAAGTCCTCCGCCCTGCGGATCATCGACGAACTGGAGACCGCCCCGCGCGGCCCCTACTGCGGCGGCATCGGCTGGGTGGACGCGGACCGGGGCACCGCCGCCCTGGCCGTCGGCATCCGCACCTTCTGGATCGACCGCACGGCCCCCGGCGGCCCCCGCCTGTGCTTCGGGACCGGAGCGGGCATCACCTGGGGCTCCGACCCCGAGCGGGAGTGGGCGGAGACCGAGCTCAAGGCGGCCCGGCTGGTCGCGCTAGCGTCGGGGGTGCGAGAGCCGGGCCCGAACGGGGCCCGCGACCTGAGTGGAGGAACCGTACGGTGAGGATCTGGCTCGACGGAACGCTGCGGGACGACCACGACGCGAAGGTGTCCGTACTCGACCACGGGCTCACCGTGGGCGACGGGGTCTTCGAGACGGTCAAGGCCCAGGACGGGACCCTCTTCGCGCTCACCCGCCATCTGGACCGGCTGACCCGCTCGGCCCGCGGCCTGGGCCTGCCCGACCCCGACCTCGACGAGGTCCGCCGCGCCTGCGCGGCCGTGGTGGCCGAGCATCCCGTGCCCCTCGGCCGGCTCCGGATCACCTACACCGGCGGCCTCTCCCCGCTCGGCTCCGAGCGCGGCGACAGCGGACCCACGCTGACCGTCGCCATCGGGGAGACCGTCCGCCGCCCCGACACCACCGCGGTGATCACCGTGCCCTGGGTGCGCAACGAGCGCTCCGCGGTGGCCGGTCTGAAGACCACCTCCTACGCCGAGAACGTGGTGGCCCTGGCCCGCGCGCACGGGGAGGGGGCCTCCGAGGCACTCTTCGCCAACACCGTCGGGCAGCTCTGCGAGGGCACCGGCTCCAACGTCTTCGTCGTCCTCGACGGCGAGCTGTACACCCCGCCCCTGGCCTCGGGCTGCCTCGCCGGCATCACCCGGGCGCTGGCCGTCGAATGGACCGGCGCCAAGGAGGCCGACCTGCCCTTCGACGCGCTGGAGCGCGCCGAGGAGGTCTTCCTGACCTCGACCCTGCGCGACGTGCAGGCCGTCCACCGCGTCGACGGCCGCACCCTCGCCGCCCCGGGCCCGGTCACCGGCAAGGCGATGCGGATCTTCGAGGAGCGGGCCGCCTCCGACATCGACCCCTGAGCGGGACCGGCGGGCACGGCCCGTAGTCACGGAGCCGCGGGGCGGGTAGAACTCGACGGATGACCACCACCCTGCGGCCCTCGGGGCCGCTCCGGCAGAGCGAGGACGGTGCCCGCTCGCGCCCCTACGAGGTCCGCGTCAACAGCAGGCGCGTGGGGGCGCTGCTGATCGCCGCGGACACCCCCTTCGGCCCGACCGTGGGGGAGATCCGCGACCTGGCCATCGATGAACGCGACCGCCTCCGGGGCCGCGCCACCGTCGCGGCGCTCGCCGCCGAGGAGGTGCTGCGCGGCTGGGGCTGCCGCCGGGTGCGGATCTCCGTACCGGCCGGCTCGCCCGGCGGGCTGCGGCTGGCCGCGGCCCTGGGCTACGTCGAGCAGGGCCGCAACATGGCCAAGGACCTCCCGGCCGACCCGCCCGCCCTCTCCGCCGGGGTGCGGGGCCGCCCGATGACGGGCGCCGAGTACACCGCCTGGGACCTGCGGGCCCGCGAGGCGTACGCCGCGAGCTGGACCGGGCGCGGCATGGACCCCGAGGCCGCCCGGAACAAGGCGCGGGCCGACCACGACGCGCTGCTCCCGCTGGGTCCGGACACCCCCGGAGTGACCCTCACCGTCCTGGAGGCGGCCGACGTCCCCGTCGGACACGTCTGGGTCTCCGGGGTCGCGGAGGGCGCGTACGTCTTCGACGTCGAGGTCGCCGCGGAACACCGGGGGCGCGGCCACGGGCGCGACCTGATGCTCCTCGCGGAGCGCGCCGCCCTGGCGGCCGGGCACCGCCGGCTGGCCCTCCACGTCTTCGCCGCCAACACCCCGGCGCTGCGCCTGTACGAGTCCCTCGGCTACCGGGCGACGCACTTCAACTACGCGAAGGAGCTGATCTAGGAGGCGGCGAGGAGCCGGTCCGCGATCTCCTCGATGCGGGCGCGCAGGCCCTCCTGGCTCTTGCCGCCGTCGAGGCGCTCGCCGTCGATCACGTAGGTCGGGGTGCCGGTCACGCCGATGGCCTTGCCCTCGGCCTGGTCGGCGTCGACGATCAGGATGTGCCGGCCGTCGATCAGCGCGGTGTCGAACTCCTCCGCGTCCAGGCCGAGTTCGCGCGCCACGTCCAGCAGGACGGCCTCGCCTCGCTCACCGAGCTCGGCGGTGCGGGCCAGGACGGCCTCCGCGTACGGCCAGCCCTTTCCCTGCTCCGCGGCCTCCTCGGCGGCCTGTGCGGCGGCGAAGGCGTGCTTGTGCTTCTCCAGGGGGAAGTGGCGCAGCCGGATGTCCAGCCGGTCGCCGTAGCGGGCCCGCAGGGCGCGCACGTCGTCCAGAGCGCTGTGGCAGTCCGGGCACTGGAGTTCGCACCAGACGTCGAGGATCACGGAATCGGTCATGCGGACAGTCTCCCAGACCCCCCGGGGAGGAGATCCGACCCCGAGATGTCCCGGAGATCCGCGCCGCAGGCCCCCCGGACATGGCCCCGACGGCACCCGCCGGTGCAGGATGGAAGGGACAGATCGCCCATCCGCCCAGGGTCGGAGGACCGCATGCTCGCCGAAACCATATGCTCCGCGGTGTCCGCCGCGGGACTGGGCATTGCCGCCGTGACCGCGTACCGCAGGCGCTTCCTGACCGCCACGCGCATCGCGGCGTACTCCCTGGTGCCGGTGGGCCTGGTGATGACCGGCGTGGTGGAGTGGCTGTCCGGGATCGTCTTCCAGCCGTCCGTCTGGATCGGCTTCGGGCTGCTGGGCCTGGCCTGGCTGCTCCTGGTGACCACCCGGGCCGTGGAGCGCCGCGGCCTCGGCAGGGAGCGGCCCGCGAAGGCGGCCCGGGGAGGCGCGGCCCGGGAGGCCGTGGCCCCCGCCGCCTCCGCCCCCTCCCTCGGCACCGGAGCCCGTACCGGTTCCGCGCCGGCCGCCGCCGCACCCCCGGCCGAGGACTTCTCCGACATCGAGGCCATCCTCAAGAAGCACGGCATCTAGCGCGGGTGGCGCGGCGCGGTGCCCGGAAGCCTTCCCGGGGCCGTAGCGCACGCGCGGCCGGGAGCGGGGGAGAAGCGGCGGGGAACCACCTGAACTGACGAGAGAGGGCTGGCTCCGGCCCCCCGAATGGCGTGTTGAGGGCCGATCCGCGACGCGCTGCGCGATCATCGCCCCGACATGCTCGACACATCGCAGGACGAGCCGCAGGCTCTCCCTTCCGTCGCCGAGGTCCCCCTCGCCCAGGCCGCCGTCCCGCCGGCCCCGCTCTCCCCCGAGGGGCGCGGTTGCCTCTTCGCCCTGTCCCAGCCCCCTCTGATGATCTTCCTAGCGGTGATCGGGAGCCTGCTGCTGTTCGCCGCCGTCCACGACCTGTACCTGCTCTGAGCCCTCCGGCTGGGAGTCGGCCTCCTTGCGGCGCGCCCGGTAGGCGGCCACGTGGAGCCGGTTCCCGCAGGTCCGGCTGTCGCAGTAGCGGCGGGAGCGGTTGCGGGACAGGTCCACGAAGGCCCGCCGGCAGTCCGGGGCCTCACAGCGGCGCAGCCGCTCCTCTTCCCCGGAGACCACGATGAAGGCGAGCGCCATGCCGCCGTCCGCCGCCAGGTGGTCGCCCACCGAGGCGCCCGGCGCGAAGTAGTGCACGTGCCAGTCGTAGCCGTCGTGGTCGGTGAGCTGCGGGGTGGTGCCCGCGGTGGCGACGAGTTCGTTGATCAGTGCCGCCGCCGCACGGGAGTTCGGTGCCGCGAAGACCTGGGCGAACTTGCCGCGCACGGTCCGCACGCCGGCGAGGTCGCGGGCGCCGAGCTCGCCGACGTCGCTGATCGCGTGCTCCTTGACGAAGCCGCGCAGTGCCGTGACGTCGGACAGGCCGTCCGGCTGGTCCGGCTCGGCCGCGGTGTTCACCAGCGCGACGACGACGTCGAGCGCGCGACGGGTGTCGTGGGGGATCTGCACGGGGTCGCTCCCTGGAGGCCGGCATTGCGGCGACGGACCGCCGCCGCCGCTGGGGGGCCGACTCTAGCGGTTACCTCCCCGGGCGGGCCCAAGCGCACCGGCGCCGTCCTCGCGGTCGGATTCCGCGAGAACAGCGCCGGCACTGCCGTATGTGGTTGTCCGACCCGCACCGTCGCCCCGAGTCGGACGGTGTCGAGCGGCTGTAGGCCTGGCTCAGCTTTCGGCCAGGATGTGGGAGAGCTCCTTGTCGAGGTCGAAGTGCCGGTGTTCGGTCCCGGGTGGGACCGCGGCGTCCGTCCGCTTGAGGAACGATTCGAGGGCTCGGGCGGGTGCTTCGAGCAGCGCTTCTCCCTCCGGTGAGCTCAGGGCGATGCAGACGACGCCCTGACCGTGGCTGCGGGACGGCCAGACGCGGACGTCGCCGGTTCCGGTGGGCCGGTGGAGGCCCTCTGCGAGGAGGTCGCGGGCGAATACCCATTCGACCGTCTCCTCGGCGCCGGTGTGGAAGGTGGCGTGCACGGCGTAGGGGTCGGCCGTGTCATACCGCAGGCCCGCGGGAACAGGCAGTGAGGACTCGCTCGACACAACGAGGCGCAGGTGCAGCTCGCAGCTGACCGTGGTGTTCATAAGCGCCAGGGCCTTTCGCTCAGTGTGCGCTCGGGGATTCGCACGTCGGCGAAATCGACATGCCACCTACGGTGCCGTTGTAAACCCCTCTGACCGTTTTGCGGACCTCTGGGTCCCTCGAACGGCGGATCCAAAGCGGCATTCACGTGTGCTTCCGGCTCCGGTAGATTCGGAGCCATGAATACGGGGAGTGACCGCGGGACCGACGAGTCCGCCAGCACCGAACCGGCCGCCGAAGAGACGCCGCACGTCTCGAAGGCGCCCGCGTTCATCAAGGCCAACCGCAGCCTGCACCTGAGCTGGCAGGTCGGCGTCTTCGTCGTCGGCCTGGCCGTCATCGGCGCGGGCATCGCCATGCTCGTCCTGCCCGGCCCGGGCTGGGTGGCGATCTTCGCCGGCCTGGCGATCTGGGCCACCGAGTTCGCCTGGGCCCACCTCGTCCTGCGCTGGACCAAGCGCAAGGTCAGCGAGGCCGCGCAGAAGGCGCTCGACCCGAAGGTGCGCCGCCGCAACATCATCCTCACCGGTGCCGGCCTGGCCATCGCGGGCGCGCTGATCGGTTTCTACCTGTGGAAGTACGGCCTCGCGCTGCCGTGGAACCTGAAGGACCAGTGACCGTCCGGGGATGGTCATGGAGCACCGCTGACATGCGGTAATGTTTGCGGTGCGTCCGGGCGATTAGCTCAGCGGGAGAGCACTTCGTTCACACCGAAGGGGTCACTGGTTCGAACCCAGTATCGCCCACCCGGAGCAGAGGCCCGGAGACTCGCAAGAGCCAGCAGGAGCAGACCCGCCAGGGCCGGGGGCAGCCAGCGCGGCAGCGCCCCGACGACCTGGACCACGTACGGGGCCAGCTCGTGCACGGCCACCGCCGCCAGGGTCGCGCCGCCCAGCAGCAGTGGCGCCCGCAGCCTGCGGCGCGCCCCGCCCAGGGTCAGGCCCAGCGCCGCCAGGCCCAGCAGGAGCGGGCGCGGCCAGTACGGGTCCCCCAGACGGCCACCAGGCTCGGCAGCAGGGTCRCCGCCAGCCCCGGACCGTACGCCGCCCACGACGAGACCGCCGGATCCCGGCGGCGCCGCACCAGACCCACCGCCAGGGCGAGCACCGACACCGGCAGCGTGTAAGCCTCCGCCGCCGTCACCCCCGACGCGCCCAGCCGCACCCACGAGGCCGCCACGAACAGGGCCCCCGCGGCCCAGCCCGGCGCCCGCCGGTCCGGACGCGCCGCGGCGCCCGCGCACAGCACCCCGCCCAGCGCGAGGACCAGGGCCAGCACCGGCCGGTCCCCGGCCGCCAGGAGCACCGCGAGCACCCCGGCCGTCCCCGCCGCGGCCTCGGCGGGGACCCGTACCGGACCCAGCCGCGGCGCGAGCGCCACCACCAGGGCCGGGACCGCCAGGACGACGACCGCCCGCCACGGCACGGCGAGCCCCGCCAGCGCGCCCAGCGCCACCGCCACCGCCGTCGCGAACCCGACGGCGCACACCGCCCCGCCCGCCCGCACGGGCCGCTCGGCGGGCCCGTACGCCGCCCCCAGCGCGCAGCCGGCCCCCAGCAGCCCGAACACCGCGAAGGTGGCCAGGCGGCCGTCCAGGGCCGTCACGGACACGTCCAGGGCCGCGGCGGCCGCGCAGCCCCCGGCCGTGAAGGCGGCGCCGCGGCCCGTGGCCCTCAGCGCCGCCACCCCGGCCGCGGCCGTCACCGCCAGCTGCGCCGCGAGCACCGCCGCCACCGGCAGCCCCGCCACCACCGGCGCCACGAACAGGGCCGCCCCGGCGCACACCGCAGCCGCCGTCCGCGACTCCCGGCGCGGCAGCACCCCGGCCGGCCGCGCGAGCGCCCCGGCCGCCAGCAGCAGCGTGACCACGTACGGGATCCCGTGCCCGTCCCCGGCCGGCCGCGGGGTCGTCGCCGCCCACACCTCGCGCAGCACCCCCAGCCCGGAGAGCAGCGCCCCCGCCACCGTCGGGACCGCCGTCAGCGCCCCCAGGCCGGACACCGCCGCCCCGGCCCACAGCAGTCCCCGGCGCACCGGCTCCGGCAACCCGCCCATCCGCGGTACCGCCACCAGCAGGGCCAGTGCCGCCGCCACCCGCACCGCGACCGCCCACCCCGAGGCCGGCCCGGCCGGGACCAGCGCCCCGACCG
>NZ_JBFRER010000158.1:0-14577 GCF_052114405.1 Streptomyces sp. M-16
CGGACGAGCATCACGCGGGCGGAGTTCTTGTCCCTGGGGGACACCGCTCCGCACGCGGTGCACGTATACGTTCTCTCGGAGAGGGGGAGTGCGTGCTTGGCTCTCGCTCCGCACTGTGCGCAGTCCATGGTGGTGTGCGCGGGGTGGACCAGGTGCACGGTCTTGCCGTGCTTGCGGGCCATCTCGATCAGCGCCGCCTTGACGGCGCCGATCGCGGCGTCGGCCGCCTTGCGGGCCATGGTCGTCTTCGCGAGGAAGCGCGGCCGGAAGTCCTCCACGGCGAGGTGGCCGAAGTCCCGGACGACGGCTTTGGCCCACTTGCGGCCGGTGTCCTGCCGCTGCCGGACGGTCTTCTTGTGCATCTTCGCCGCGGCCTTTCGGGCCCTGCGGCAGCCGCTGGTGTCGGGACGGTTCTTCGGGGTCCGGCGCCGGGCCATCCTCCGCTGATAGCGGGCCAGGCGCTGCGCGGCGGTCTTCCCGTGTTCGGCGTGCGGCAGGTCGTGGGCGTCGGAGGTCGTGGTGGCGGTCTCCTTCACACCCCAGTCCACACCGATCACGGCCCCGGCCGGGGGAAGGCGCTGGTGTTCGGTGGCGACGACGAACGAGGCGTACCAGTGGCCGAGGCCGTCCCGGTAGACGCGCACGCTCGAAGGGGCTGCGGGGAGGTCCCTGGACCACACAGGCGTCAGCACGATCCCGCCGGCCAGGTGCAGGCGGCCGTTACGCAGGCGGAAACCGCGCTGGGTGTAGTTCAGCGACGGCGCCGCCTCCCGCTTCCGTTTGAGGCGGGGCATCCCGGTCCGCCGCCGCATCGGCAGCTTCGCCTTGATGTCCCCCAGCGCCTTAGAACGCGACTTCGCGAAGTCCCGGATGACCTGCTGCTGCGGCACCGAGCTGCCCTCGCGCAGCCACGCCATGCCCTGCCGGGCCCCGGTCAGCATCCTGTCCAACTGTGCCGGACCACACGTGATCTTCTCGGTGGCGGCTCTGTTCAGGCCATGGACCTTACGGGACACCGCCACACACTCGTTCCACGCCCACCGGCACCGCGCCCACTCGCCTTCCAGGCGAGCCAGGGCCGTCGACGACACGCGCAGACGGTACGTGTACCGGGCATGCCCGGCCCCGTCGACTGTCGCTGCGAGCGTCGCGATCCGAACCTAACAGCCCCCACTGACAACGTAAGAGAGCGCAGGTCAGAACAGATGCGCAGAGAACTCCGCCGCTACACGGCTCCGAGCCAAGGACCCATTCCTCCCCGCACTGAAGGGCGCAGCCTCCTGGGAGAGATCAGGTGAACGTGACCCCTCTCCCCCAGACCACGGAGAGCCATGTCGTGGGTGTCGACTTCGGCACTCTCTCCGGCCGGGCCGTGGTGGTCCGCGTACGCGACGGCGAGGAGGTCGGCTGCGCCGTCCACGTGTACCCGCACGGCGTCATCGAGCGTGAACTCCCCACCACCGGCCGGCCCCTGCCGCCCGACTGGGCCCTCCAGCACCCCGAGGACTGGCGCGAGGTGCTGCGCACCGCCGTCCCCGCCGCAGTGGCCGCGAGCGGCATCGACCCGGCCACCGTCATCGGCATCGCCACCGACTTCACCGCCTGCACCGTCCTCCCCGTACGGGCCGACGGCACCCCGCTCGCCGAGACCGCGCTGGGCGTTCGCCCGCACGCCTGGCCCAAGCTCTGGAAGCACCACGCGGCCCAGAGCCAGGCCGACCGCATCAACCACCTCGCCCACCTGCGCGCCGAGAAGTGGATCTCCCGCTACGGCGGCAAGATCTCCGCCGAATGGCAGTACGCCAAGGCGCTCCAGGTACTAGAGGAGGACCCGGACACCTACGCCGCCACCGAGCGCTGGATCGAGGCCGCGGACTGGATCGTCTGGCAGCTCGCAGGCGTCGAAACCCGCAACACCTGCACGGCGGGATACAAGGGCATCCACCAGGACGGCCACTACCCCAGCGTGGACTACCTCGCCGCCCTGCACCCCGATTTCGCCGACTTCGCGCGCACCCGGCTGGAGCATCCGCTGTCGCCGCTGGGATCCCGGGCCGGCTCCCTCACCGCCGAGGCGGCCGCCTGGACCGGGCTGCCCGAGGGCATCGCCGTCGCCACCGGCAACGTCGACGCCCATGTCGCGGCCCCTGCCGCCCAGGCCGTCGAGAACGGCCGGCTGCTCGCCATCATGGGCACCTCCACCTGCCATGTCGTCAACGGTCCCGCCCTCGCCGACGTCCCCGGAATCTGCGGAGTCGTCGACGGCGGCATCGTGGAGGGCGCCTACGGCTACGAGGCCGGGCAGAGCGCGGTCGGCGACATCTTCGCCTGGTGGCTGCGCCAAGGCGTGCCGACCCATTACCGCGCGGAGGCCGAAGCCACCGGCGAGGACCTGCACCAACTGCTGTCCCGCAAGATCGCCGACCAGCCCGTCGGCGGCCACGGGCTGGTCGCCCTCGACTGGATGAACGGAAACCGCTCCACCCTCGTCGACCACCACCTCTCCGGAGTCATCGTCGGCCTCACCCTCACCACCCGCCCCGAGGAGATCTACCGCGCCCTGCTGGAGGCCACCGCCTTCGGCACCCGCACCATCATCGACGCCCTGGAGCGGGGCGGCGTCCCCGTCACGGAGTTCATCGTGACCGGCGGGCTGAAGAAGAACCCCCTGCTCATGCGGATCTACGCCGACGTGCTGCGCCGGCCCGTCTCCCTCGCCGAGTCCGCCCAGGGCCCCGCCCTCGGCTCCGCCATCCACGCCGCCGTCGCCGCCGGCGCGCACCCGGACGTACGCACCGCGGCCGCCGCCATGGGCCGCGTACGCCGCGGAGTCCACCAACCCGACCCCGCGCGCGCCGACGCCTACGACCGCCTCTACGCCGAGTACCGCACCCTGCACGACCACTTCGGCACCGGCCCCGACAAGCTCCTCCACCGCCTGCGCGCCCTCCGCAACGCGGCGCTCACCGCCCCGCGAACCGACCCCGAGGCCACCCCGGCCACCTCGGCCACCCCGGCCACCCCGGCCACCCAGAAGAGCGAGGTCCGCCCATGAGTTCCCCCATCGATCTGCTGCGCCGCCAGGTCAGCGACCTCCACCAGGAGCTGGTCCGCTACGGCCTCGTCGTCTGGACGGCCGGCAACGTCTCCGCCCGCGTCCCCGGCGAGGAGCTGATGGTCATCAAGCCGAGCGGCGTCTCGTACGACGAGCTGACGCCCCGGAACATGATCCTCTGCGACCTGGACGGCAAGGTCGTCGAGGGCGACCAGTCCCCGTCCTCGGACACCGCCGCGCACGCCTACGTCTACCGTCACATGCCCGAGGTCGGCGCAGTGGTGCACACCCACTCGACGTACGCGAGCGCCTGGGCCGCGCGCGGAGAGGCCGTGCCCTGCGTGCTGACCGCCATGGCCGACGAGTTCGGCGCCGAGATCCCCGTCGGCCCCTTCGCGCTGATCGGCGACGACTCCATCGGCCGGGGCATCGTCGAGACCCTCCGGGGCCACCGCTCGCCGGCCGTCCTGATGAAGAGCCACGGCGTCTTCACCATCGGCAAGGACGCCAAGGCCGCCGTCAAGGCCGCCGTGATGTGCGAGGACGTCGCCCGCACCGTCCACATCTCCCGCCAGCTCGGCGAACCCCTGCCGATAGCGCAGGAGGACATCGACCGCCTCAACCACCGTTACCAGAACGTGTACGGCCAGCAGCCCGCTGCCCGCTAAGGAGACCGACGCCCCCATGAAGGCACAGAAGGCAATCCAGGGCCGCGAAGTCTGGTTCCTGACCGGCAGCCAAGGGCTGTACGGCGACGACACCTTGCGTCAGGTCGCAGAGCAGTCCCGCCGGATCGCCGACGCACTCGGCGACCGCGACTCCGGCATACCGGTGGACATCGTCTGGAAGCCCGTACTCACCGACGCCGGGGCGATCCGGCGGGTCTGCCTGGACGCCAACGCGGACGACACCTGCATCGGCCTCATCGCCTGGATGCACACCTTCTCCCCCGCGAAAATGTGGATCGCGGGCCTGGACGCCCTGCGCAAGCCGTTGCTCCACCTGCACACCCAGGCCGATGCCGCACTGCCCTGGGCGTCGATCGACATGGACTTCATGAACCTGAACCAAGCGGCCCACGGAGACCGCGAGTTCGGCTACATCCAGTCCCGGCTCGGCGTCGCGCGCAAGACCGTCGCCGGACACGTCAGCGACCCCTCGGTCACTGCCCGGATCGCCTCCTGGGCCCGGGCCGCGGCAGGCCGCTCCGAGCTGCAGAGCCTCAAGCTGGCGCGATTCGGCGACAACATGCGCGACGTCGCCGTGACCGAGGGCGACAAGGTCGAGGCCCAACTCCGCTTCGGCGTCTCGGTCAACACGTACGGCGTCAACGACCTGGTCGCAGCCGTCGACGCGACCGCCGACGCCGGCGTGACCGAACTGGTCAAGGAGTACGAGGACACCTACCGCCTCGCGCCCGCACTCCGCGCGGACGGGGACCGGCACGACTCTCTGCGCTACGCCGCGCGCATCGAACTCGGCCTGCGCGGATTCCTGGCGGACGGCGGCTTCCACGCCTTCACCACCAACTTCGAAGACCTCGGCGGCCTGCGCCAGCTACCCGGCCTGGCGGTGCAGCGGCTGATGGCCGACGGCTACGGATTCGGCGGCGAGGGCGACTGGAAGACCTCCGTCCTGCTGCGCACGCTCAAAGTGATGTCCACCGGGCTGCGGGGCGGCACCTCCTTCATGGAGGACTACACCTACCACCTGGAGCCGGGGCGGGAGTTGATCCTCGGCGCGCACATGCTGGAGGTCTGCCCGACCATCGCATCGGACGTGCCGTCCTGCGAGATCCACCCCTTGGGCATCGGCGGCCGCGAGGACCCGGTCCGCCTCGTCTTCGACGCCCGGACCGGTCCCGCCGTCGTGGTCGGGCTGGCCGACATGGGCGACCGGTTCCGCCTGGTCGCCAACGAGATCGACGTGGTCGAGCCCCTCGAACCGCTGCCGAACCTCCCCGTCGCGCGCGCCGTCTGGCAGCCGCGCCCGAACCTGCGCACCTCGACCGAGGCGTGGCTGACCGCCGGCGCGCCCCACCACACCGTGCTGTCCAGCGCGGTCGGGACCGAGGAGCTGGGCGACCTCGCCGACATCCTCGCCACCGAGCTGCTGGTCATCGACGCGGACACCACGATCCGCCAGTTCACCAAGGAGATCCGCTGGAACCAGGCCTACCACCGCCTGGCCCAGGGCTTCTGACGCAGACGGCGGCCCGGGGGGTCCTCCGGGCCGCCGCCGCCCTTTCGGCCCTCCCGAACCCGCCCCGTCCCCCGTCCCCCGAATCGGAGTGACGAACAGCCATGCCCCACGCGCCCACCCGCTTCGGCGACGGTTCCCTGACGATCCGCCGCGAGCCGTACGCGACCCTCCCGGACGGGCGGGTCGTCGACCGCTGGGCCTTCGGCTCCGAGGGCGCCGTCATGGCGGAGGTGCTCAGCCTCGGCGCCCGGCTCCAGGCGCTGTACGCACCGGACCGGGACGGGCACCGCGCCAACATCGTGCTGGGCGGCGCGAGCGTGGCGGACATGCTCGGCGGGGCGAGGTACTTCGGGGCAACGGTCGGCCGCTACGCGAACCGGATCGCAGGCGGCGAACTGCCCGTCGAGGGCGCCGTCCACCGGCTGCGGACCCAGGTGAACGGCAACACCCTGCACGGCGGCCCCGAAGGCTTCGACGCGCGCCTCTGGGAGGCCACAGAGGTGCGCGAGCCGAGCCGCGTCGGCGTCCGCTTCACGCTGCACAGCCCGGACGGCGACCAGGGCTTCCCCGGCGCGCTCACCGTCCAGGTGACCTACCTGCTGGACCGTGCCGGGTCGCTCACCCTCACGTACGAGGCCGCCACCGACGCGCCCACGGTGATCAACCTGACCAACCACGCCTACTTCAACCTGGCCGGCGAGGGCAGCGGCACCGTCCTCGACCACGTGCTGCAGGTCGATGCGGACCAGTACACGCCCGTGGACTGGGAGTTGATCCCGTACGGCCCGCACTTCCCGGTCGAGGGCACCCCGTTCGACCTCACCGAGCCGCGCCGGGTCGGCGAACGGATCGCGGCCGACCACCCGCAGCTGGCCCTGGCCGGCGGAGGCTACGACCACAACTGGGTGCTGCGTCCGCACGAGGGCCGGGACCCGCGGCAGGTGGCGGTACTGGCGCACCGCGCCAGCGGCAGACGGATGGAGTGCCTGACCACCGAGCCCGGCCTGCAGATCTACACCGCGAACCTCTTCGACGGCTCGCTGACAGGCCCGGGCGGCGCACCGTACCGGGCCTTCGCCGGGATCGCGCTGGAAACCCAGCACTTCCCCGACTCCCCGCACCGCCCGCGCTACCCCTCCACCGTCCTGCGCCCGGGGGAGGAATACCGCTCGACCACCGTCTACCGCCTCTCGGTGGACCCCCGCTGACCCGGCGGCGCCCGGCCCCGCCCGACCGTGCGCGGTCACGCCGCCCGCTTCGCGACCCGGCTTCCCGGACGAAGAGCCCGACGCCGGTCTTCACCAGCGGCGGACGGCGCCGCGCCCCTCCCCGGCTCCTCCCTGCACAGCAGGAACGGCGAGCTGTGGGTCGAGAAGAACGACGGCACGACCGCTTTCAAGGACAGCGCCACCTCCTACCAGCGCGGTCCGGCCGCGCCCCCCCACGGGCGCGGCCGGACCCGTACGGATGGAGTCGGGTCAGGAGCCGGCCTTGCGCTTGTTGTAGACGTCGAAACCGACCGCGGCCAGCAGCACCAGGCCCTTGATGACCTGCTGGTAGTCCGTGCCGATGCCGACCAGCGACATGCCGTTGTTGAGCACGCCGAGCACCAGCCCGCCGATGAGGGCGCCGAGCACCGTGCCGACGCCGCCGGAGGCCGAGGCGCCGCCGATGAACGCGGCGGCGATCGCCTCCAGTTCGAAGTTGATTCCGGCTTGCGGCGTACCCGCGTTGAGACGCGCCGCGAAGACCATGCCGGCCAGGGCGGCGAGCACACCCATGTTGACGAAGGCGAGGAAGACGACGCGCTTGCTCTTGACGCCCGACAGCTTCGCCGCGGCCTCGTTGCCGCCGATCGCGTAGGTGTGGCGGCCCAGGATGGAGTTGCGCATCAGGTAGCCGAAGGCGACGAGCAGCACGCCGAGGATCAGCAGCACGATCGGGAAGCCGTGGTAGCTCGCCAGCAGCAGGGTGAACACCAGCACCGCGGCGCCGATGGCACCCAGCTTGGCCAGGAAGAAGCCGAGCGGGAGCAGGTCGAGGCCGTAGCGGGCGGCCTGCCGCCGGCCCCTGACCTCCTGGAGGACCGCCACCCCGAGCACGACGAGCCCCAGCAGCAGGGTGAGGTTGTGGTAGTCGGTCTGCGGGCCGACCTCCGGCAGGAAGCCGCTGCTGATCTGCTGGAAGCCCTTGGGGAACGGGGCCACCGACTGGCCCTGCAGCACGATCTGCGTCCCGCCGCGGAACAGCAGCATGCCGGCCAGGGTGACGATGAAGGACGGGATGCCGACGTACGCGATCCAGAACCCCTGCCAGGCACCGGCGGCCGCGCCGATCAGCAGGGCGGCGGCCAGCGCGAGCGGCCACGGTACGGCGTGCTTGATCATCATGACGGCCGCGGCGGCGCCGACGAAGGCGGCCAGCGAACCGACCGAGAGGTCGATGTGACCGGCGATGATCACGATCATCATGCCGATGGCCAGGATCAGGATGTAGCTGTTCTGCTGGATCAGATTGGTGACGTTGAGGGGCTGGAGCAGGATGCCGCCGGTCCAGATCTGGAACACCACGACGATCAGCGCCAGCGCGACCAGCATGCCGTACTGGCGTACGTTGCCGCGCAGCGCCCGCACCAGCAGGGGGCCGATGCCGCCATCGCCGCCGGGCTGGGCGGGCAGGGCCGTCTTGAGGTCCGGGGTGCCCGGGGTGTCCGTGGTCTCTGTCTGGGCCATGCCTTACACCTGCTCGTTCTCGGTCGCAGCGCTCACGGTCATGAGGCGCATGAGTGATTCCTGGGTCGCGTCCGCGCGGTCCACCTCACCGGTGAGCCGGCCCTCGGCCATCGCGTAGATGCGGTCGCACATGCCGAGCAGTTCGGGGAGTTCGGAGGAGATGATCAGCACCGCCTTGCCCTGGGCCGCGAGTTCGGCGATGACGGTGTAGATCTCGGCCTTGGCGCCGATGTCGATGCCGCGGGTGGGTTCGTCGAGGATCAGCACGTCCGGCTCGGAGAAGATCCACTTGCTGAGGACGACCTTCTGCTGGTTGCCGCCGCTGAGCTTCCCGGTCTCCGCGAACACCGAAGGGGCCTTGATGTCCATGGTCGTGCGGAAGGACTCGGCGACCCGGGTCTCCTCGTGCTCGTTGACCCAGCCGCGCCGCGCGACCTTGCCGAGCGCGCTCAGCGAGATGTTGCGGCTGATGTCGTCCATCAGGTTCAGCCCGAGGTGTTTGCGGTCCTCCGTGACGTACGCGATGCCGTGGCCGATCGCCTCGGCGACGGTGCGGGTACGGATCTCCTCGCCGTACACCAGCACCCGGCCTCCCGTTTGGCGCCCGTACGAGCGGCCGAAGACGCTCATCGCGAGCTCGGTGCGGCCCGCGCCCATCAGGCCGGCGATACCGACGATCTCGCCGCGCCGCACTTCGAGCGACACGCCGTCGACGACCTTGCGCTGGTGGTCGATCGGGTGGTGGACGGTCCAGTCCTCGACGGCGAAGGCGACCTCGCCCACCTCGGGGGTGCGCTCCGGGTAGCGGTGCTCCAGATCGCGGCCGACCATGCCCCGGATGATCCGGTCCTCGGAGATGCCCTCGGCGCCGACCGCGAGGGTCTCGATGGTCCGGCCGTCGCGCAGGATCGTGATGGAGTCGGCGACCTGGGCGATCTCGCCCAGCTTGTGCGAGATGAGGATGCAGGAGATCCCCTGCGCCTTGAGCTCCAGGATGAGGTCGAGCAGCTTGCGGCTGTCCTCGCCGTTCAGGGCGGCCGTCGGCTCGTCCAGGATCAGCAGCTTGACCTCCTTGGCGAGCGCCTTGGCGATCTCGACCAACTGCTGTTTGCCCACGCCGATGTCGGCGATCCGCGTGTGCGGGCTCTCGTCCAGCCCGACCCGCCGCAGCAGCGACGTGGCGTGGGTGAGCGTCTTGTGCCAGCTGATGACGCCCCGGGTGGCGTGCTCGTTGCCGAGGAAGATGTTCTCCGCGATGGAGAGGTACGGCACCAGGGCGAGCTCCTGGTGGATGATCACGATGCCGCGCCGTTCGCTGGCCCGGATGTCCTTGAAGGCGCAGGACTCGCCCTGGAAAAGGATCTCGCCCTCGTAGGAGCCGTGCGGGTGGACCCCGCTGAGCACCTTCATCAGGGTGGACTTCCCGGCGCCGTTCTCACCGCAGACGGCGTGGACCTCGCCGGGGGCGACGCTCAGGGTGACGTCGGAGAGCGCTCGGACTCCGGGGAAGGACTTGCTGATCGAACGCATCTCGAGGACGGGTCCGGCCATGGTGGTGCATCCGTTCGACAGGGGCGCTGCGGGCGGGGGCCTGTCAGGGCCTCCCGCCCGCACGTGCCCGGCTCTGGTGCGGCCCTGCGTGCGGGGCCGCGGTGGCTACTTGAGCTGGTCGGCGGTGTACTGCCCGCCGTCGACCAGCACCTTCCGGTAGTTCTCCTTGTCGACGCTGACCGGCTGCAGCAGGTAGGCCGGGACGACCTTGGCCCCGTTCTCGTACTGCTTGGTGTCGTTGACCTCGGGCTTGCCGCCGGTGAGCAGGGCGTCGCCCATCTGGACCGCCACCTTGGCCAGCTCGCGGGTGTCCTTGTAGACGGTCTGGGTCTGCTCGCCCGCGATGATGGATTTCACCGAGGCCAGCTCGGCGTCCTGGCCGGTGACGATCGGCAGCGCCTTGTCCGGGCTGCCGTAGCCGACGCCCTTGAGGGAGGAAAGGATGCCGATGGAGATGCCGTCGTAGGGGGAGAGGACCGCGTCGACCCGGGCGGAGGTGTACGACTTGCTCAGCAGGTTGTCCATCCGGGATTGTGCGACACCGCCGTCCCAGCGCAGCGTGCCGACCTGGCTGAGGCTGGTCTGACCGCTCTGGACGACCAGCTTCTTCTGGTCGATGTACGGCTGGAGCACGCTCATGGCGCCCTGGAAGAAGAAGGTGGCGTTGTTGTCGTCCGGCGAGCCGGCGAACAGCTCGATGTTGAACGGGCCCTTGCCGCTCGCGAGAGCCAGCTTGTCTACGATGTAACTCCCCTGCAGGACACCGACCTTGAAGTTGTCGAAGGTCGCGTAGTAGTCGACGTCCCCGGTGCCGCGGATCAAGCGGTCGTAGGAGATCACCGGGATCTTCGCTTCGGCGGCCCGGTGCAGGACGTTCGTCAGCGAGGAGCCGTCGATGGCGGCCACCACCAGCAGCTTGGCACCCTTCGTGATCATGTTCTCGATCTRCGAGACCTGGTTCTCGACGACGTTGTCGCCGTACTGCAGGTCGGTCTTGTAGCCCTTGGCCTGGAACTGCTTGACCATGTTGTCGCCGTCGTTGATCCAGCGCTCCGACGACTTGGTGGGCATCGCGATACCGACGAGGCCACCCTTGGCGTTGCCGCCGCCTGCGCCGTCGCCCGCACCGTTGGCGCTCTGTCCGCAGGCCGTCAGGGCCAACGTGAGGCCCGCGGCAGCGAGGCCCATGGAAACCTTGCGCACTATTCCTCCAGTGGTATGCCGCGATCGCCGCGACCTCGGCAGGGGCCTCGGATCGGGTCGAGCGGGGTCGAGCACCGGCCCGGGGTGGGAGGGGGCCGGGTTCGTTCGGGGTCGGTACGGCCGACCGGGCGGCGGGGTGCGTGAACCCCGCTGGAGGCCCCGGTGGTTGCCGCTCTGGGCTGGCGTTACATGAGTGTTAACGCTCACAGAAACCGCGTCAAGGGCCCGGAGATCACCGTTGGATATAGCGCGGGCAAGCGGAGACGCGCCCGACGGCAAGGGCTTGACCCGCAAATTGTGAGCGTTAACAATAAGCGGGACGTAGCTCTCCGCCCTCCGCTCTCCCTGCTCGCGGCAGACCACGTGCCTGCTCTTCACATCCCAAGCCCTGAGCACACCGGACCGGGCGGCCGCCGCCGCCGACCCGGGCTACCTGATGTTGCACTTCAGCGGGGAGGGGGCGGCCGGTCAGCTGATGTACCTCGCACACAGCACGGACGGCCTCCACTGGAACGACCTCAACGGCGGAGCACCGATCCCGCGCTCCACGATCGGCACGAAGGGGGTGCGTGACCCCGCGCTGGTGAGATCCCCCGGCGGTGACAAGTACTGGATCATTGCCACCGACCTGTGCATCGGCTGCGGGCAGAACTGGGAGGCCGCCGTGTACAACGGCAGCCGCGACCTGGTGTGGGAGTCGACGGACCTGGTCACCTGGTCGCAGCCGTGGCTGCTCAACGTCGCCGGCGCAATCCCCGACGGGCGCAACGCCTGGGCGCCGGAAGCAATGGTCGGAGTGATCATGCTGTCGCCGAAGAACAGCGACGCGCCGAAGATGCCCAGCGCGGCCAGTACGGCGGTGGTGCGCCGGCCCCGTGGTGAGCCGGTGCGCCGCAGCAGGGTGATCAGCGCCATGATGCCGCCCTCGCCGTCGTCGTCGGCGCGCATCGCCAGCAGCACGTAGGTGCCGATGTCGCCGAAGACCACCCCGAGCGCGCCGATCACCAGCGCGAGACGAGCGGTGTCGTGTGCGCTCGGGCCACGAGCCTCCGGCCGACCTGACACGGAGCCGCCGTCCGGAGGGGTCCCCTACCGGCGCTAGGGCATGGTGGTCCACCTTCGCACGGGCTGCTGCGCCGCGGACCGGGCGCACTGCGGCGGACAAAACCGATCCGCCCGGGCAACCTCCCGACGGCCACGCCAGCCGTCAGATCACGTCGCGAGCACGTACGCCAGGAGCAGCATGAGGGAGACGGTCACACACATGAAGACCACATAACGCGTCGGGACGGCGGGCCCTTCGCCCTCCGTCTGCCCGCCTCCGGCTCGGAGGTGGTCGCGGAGCAGCCTTCCGCAGGGGATCGCGCCGATGGTGAACCCGACCCACGTGAAGGAGTACATGACCATCATCTGCCGTGCATTCCACGGCACGGCTCCCAGGCCGCCCATCCCCGTCATCACGAGCAGGAACACGACGGAAAGACCGGCCGCCATGGCGGTCGGTCTGGGCATCCTCAGGCAGCGGTGCACACCGAGGCAGAGGACGGACGTGGCGAAGACGGCCATGGCCAGCAGCCAGCCGATGGGGAGTCGCGCGAGGATGTCGGGTCCTTCCTGACCGGGCCAGGGGGCCGCCGGTGTGGCTTCCCCCTGGCCCGGTACCGGGTCTCAGGCCGTTACCGCCGGCGCCGTCAGCCGAAGAGGGACGACAGCGTCGAGGTGACCGGCGAGATCAGGTCGTGGCCGAACTGCGTGATCTTCGTGGCCACGGGAGCCACGACCTTGCCGCCCACCTTACTCAGGGAGCCGATCCACTGGGACTGCCCGAAGGTGAGGACTCCCAGAGCGGTGCTGCCAGCCGAGGCCCAGAACTGGCTGCTGTTCCATCCGTAGGCGAAGCGGGTGAGGACCGTGCTGATCCCGGAGACCGCCATGGAGGCGATGCCCAGGCCGAAGGCCAGGGGTTCCAGGACGATGGCGGCGGGCGGGAAGATCAGACCGCCGATGCCGGCGAGAGCGCTCGCGAAGCCCAGGCCGGTGCTGATCCAGCTCGTGGCGTTGGCCCACCACTTCAGGTCCTTGTACCAGGGGACGTCGCCGCCGTTGACGGTGTCGTTGTCAGGGGTGTCGGCCGGGGACTTGCCCGCGTCCTTGGCGGCCTGCGCGTCCGCGGCCGCCTGCTTGGCCGCCGCTACGAGCTCCTGCTGCCGCTTGTCCGCGGCGATCTGGTGGGCCTGGCTCGCGGCCTCGGCCGCCGTCTTCGCGTCCTGGCCGGCCTGCGTGGCTGACGCGTGGGCCGAAGCGGCCGACGCCTGGGCGGCGTTGGCGGACGCCGACGCGCTGCGTGCCGATTCGAAGGCGCGGTTGGCGGAGTAGTTCGCCGAGCGCGCGGCGGTGCGGGCCGTGGCCGCGGCCTGGCTCGCCCTGTCGGCCGAGGCCTGCGCGTCCTTGGCCGACTGGTCGGCCGCGTCGGCGTTCGCCTTCGCCTGCTGCGCGGAGTTCGCCGCCTGGGCGGCCCAGTCCTGGGCCTTGTTCGCCCAGTCGATGGCCTCCGCGGCCGCGTTGCGGGCGACGGCCGCCGCCTGCTGGGCGCGGGCGGCGTCCTCCTGCGCCTTCTGCGCGATCTTCGCGGCGGCGGCGATCGCGCCCTGCATGGCGGCGATGTGGCTGGCCGAGTCGTAGTCGAGCTGAGCCGTCTTGTACTGGACCGAGCCGATGAAGTTCCGACGCATCCACGTCGGGCCCTCCATGGCCGCCTGAGCGTGGGCCCTGGTGTAGGGACCCGCCTTGTCCGAGGAGAGGAGGGCGGCAGTGGCGACCGTGTCGTCCTCCCGCTGCGCCGCCTCGCCGGTGACGGTGAGGAACGCGTACAGGGCCTCCGGAGTGCCGGCGTCCAGCGCGGCGTTGGCGGCCTTCGTGACCGCCTTGCCCGGGTTGGCGGCGAGGGCGCGCGTCACTGCCACGCGGGCTTCCATCGCGGAGGCCTGGACGAGCCCGCCGTCCAGGAACTTGCCCACGGCGTCCGGGTCGCTGCTCCCCAGAGCCCTGGCCGCGGCGTAGCCGATGTCCGCGGGCAGGGTCCGGGCTAGGTAGAGGCTGGTCTCCCGGTCGTCCTGCCGCTGGGCGAGGTTCCGGTCGGTGTCGATCCAGACGTGGATGTCGGAGTCGGCGCCGGACAGGGCGAACCGCGCGGCCTCGTGCGTCCAGGTGCCGTGGGAAGTGCCCAGCACGGCGACGGCGGCCTTGCGGCCCAGCCCGGCCGCGAGACCGGTGTCGCCCGCCTTGAGAGCCGTCTCGGCCTGGCCTATGAGGTCCTTGGTGGCCTGTGCGGCCTGCTCGGCCTGGGTGCGCTTCTCGGCGTACGCGGCCCGCTCGCTCTGCTCGATCTGGGCGAGCAGCCGGACCTCCTGGATCGCCCGCTGGGTGTCCTGGTCGAGCCGCTGCCACTCGGCCTCGCGGGCGGCCTTCTCCACCTCGACGGCCTTGGCGACCGCTTCGGTGGCGGTGTTCGCGGCCTTGGTGGCCTCGTTGGCGAACTCGGTCGACTTCTTGGCGTACTCCACGGCCTGGCCGGCGTACTGGGCGGCCCACTCGGCCGCCGCGGCGGCGTTGTCCGCGTGTGCGGCGGCGCTGTTGGCCGCATCGCGAGCGGTACGTGCCGCCGCCGCGGCCGAGTTGGCCAGGGCCTGGGCCGTGCCGGCGGCGTTGGTGGCGATCGTGGCGTTGGTGCTGGCGATCTGGGCCTGGCGCTTGGCCTCGGCGGCCTCGGCCTGGGCAGCCCCGGCGGCACTGGCGGCGGCGGCCGAGGCGTTGGCGGCGGCCGCGGCGTTGCGG
>NZ_JBFRER010000159.1:0-14012 GCF_052114405.1 Streptomyces sp. M-16
GGCGCGCCCCCCGCCGCCGCCGACATCGGCACCGGCGGCGGCAGCGCCGCCCGCCCCGCGCCCGCGCCGCCCTCCCGCATCCAGGCCAGCTGCGGGGACGGCAAGAGCAGCGCCTTCCCCATCGGCGCCCGCATCCGCGGCGGCCCGGCCGTCTACCGGGCCGGCGCCGAGCCGCAGACCTGGCTGCTGGACCTGACCAACAGCACGGGCGGCGTGTGCACCTCCATCCATCCCGTCGTCGTGTTCACGGACACCGCCCGGGCCCTGCGCCCCGCCCACCTGCGGATGGAGTTCGACGCGCCCGGCGGCACCCACCCCGTCAGCCTGGAGCGCAGCGACCGCGACGAGACCATCGCCGTCTTCGACGGCGGCGGCGACGCGTTCGCCGGCTTCTCCGTCCCGGCGGGCGGCACCACGACCGTCAAGGTGCGGCTCGCCTTCGCCGCCGACGCCCCCCACGGAGATGTCCTCGCCGACGCCGCCCTGGTCCAGCGCAAGGGCGAGCACGGCGACGACGGCGACTGGGTCGGCGAGGCCGGCGGGTACCGCTTCTCGGTGCGGGGGCCGCAGGACGAGGACCCCGTCGAGGCCGGCTCCCTCGCCCACACCGGCCCCCGGGAGTGGATCTACGGTGCCGGGGCCGTCGCCGCGGTCCTCGCCGGAGCCGGACTCCTGCTCGGCGCCCGCCGTCTGCGCTCCCCCCGTGAACCCCGCCGTCTGCGCGCGCCCCACGGGACGCCCGCCACCCACGTGCCGACCGCAGCCCCCGAATCCAGGGAACGCCGGGACCGCTGAGCAGCCCAGCCCCCCCCCACGCGCCGATCTCCGTACACCTGCCCCACGTACAGTCCGACCGTGGAAGAACAGACCCCGTCCCCGGCCCACCGCCCCGGCTCGCCCGTCCGCTCCGGCATCCCCGAGCACGGCCGCGTCCCCAAGTACTACGCCGTCAAGGCCCAGGTCGCCGACCTGCTCGACGAGCTCGGCGAAGGCGGGGCGCTCCCCACCGAACGCGATCTCGCCGAGCGCTACGAGGTGTCCCGGGAAACGGTCCGCCAGGCCCTGCGCGAGCTGCTGCTGGAGGGCCGGCTCCGCCGTTCCGGGCGTGGCACCGTGGTCGCCGGCCCCAAGCTGGAGCAGCCCCTCTCGCTCGCCAGCTACACCGAGGGCGTGCGCCGCCAGGGCCGCCGCCCCGGCCGCCGCCTGATCGGCCTGGAGCGCTTCCCCTGCCCGCCCGAACTCGCCCGCGGGATCGGTGCCGAGGCCGGCGAGCCCGTCTGGCACCTGGAGCGCGTGCTGCTCGCCGACGACGAGCGCGTCGGGCTGGAGAGCACGTACGTACGGGTCGCGCGCGCGCCCCGCCTCGACGTCGATTTCCAGCCGGACTCCTCCTTCTACGGATACCTCCACGACCGCCTCGGCATCGCCTTCGGGGACGCCGACGAGAAGCTGGAGACGGTGCTCGCCACCCCCCGCGAGGCCCTGCTCATCGGCACCCCGCCCGCGCTTCCGATGCTGCTCATCCACCGCTTCTCGCGGGACCGGGACGGGCGTCCGCTGGAGCGGGTGCGTTCGCTCTACCGTGGTGACCGGTTCAGCTTCACGACCCGCCTGCGGCCCGAATAGCCCCCGGGGAACCATCCCAATCTCCCTAAAAAGGACCTATCCAGATCACGAAACAATAACGGGTCTAGTCCAAGCGTCGAGGGCTGTTCACCGGCCCGTCGCCGGACCGACCTCCCCGGGACACGGGCCCCCACCACCTTGGTCGACGTGAGAGTCATAGTCGTCGGAGGCGGCGTGGTCGGCACCATGCACGCCTGGCAAGCAGTCCAACGCGGCCACGAGGTCGTCCAGATCGAGCGCGAGGCCGAGGCTCGCGGCGCGTCACTACGCAATTTCGGCCAGATCTGGGTCAGCGGCCGGGCCGGGGGCGAGGAGCTCGACACCGCCCTGCGGGCCCGCGAGCTCTGGGAGCGGATCGGCGCGGAGGTGCCCGGCCTGGGCTTCCGCGCCATCGGCTCCCTCACCCCCGTCCGGGGCGCCCGTGAACACGCCGTCGCCGAGGCGGCCGTGGCCCGCCCCGACGCCGGCGCACGCGGCTACCGGCTCGTCACCGCCGCCGAGGCCCGGGAGATCAACCCGGCCCTGCGCGGCGACTTCGAGGCCGCCCTGTGGTGCGAGCGCGACGCGGCCGTCGAACCGCGCACCGCCCAGCTCCACCTGCGCGACGCCCTGCGCGCCTCCGGCCGCTACACCTTCCTCCCCGGACGCGAGGTCCGTGAGGTGACCGGCCCCGGTGCCGTCCGCGACGACCACGGCGACGTCCACCACGGCGACGCCGTCGTCCTCGCCACCGGCGCCTGGCTGTCCGGCCTGGTCCGCGAACTCGCCCCCGACCTGCCCGTACGCCGCGTCCGCCTCCAGATGATGCAGACCGCCCCGCTCGGCGAGCGGCTCACCACCTCCGTCGCGGACGCCGACAGCTTCCGCTACTACCCGGCCTACGCGTCCCCCGCCCTCGACGCCCTCAACGCCGAACAGCAACAGGCGCCGGTCGCCGCCGCGCACAAGATGCAACTGCTCATGGTCCAGCGCCTGGACGGCGGACTGACCATCGGCGACACCCACGAGTACGAGCACCCGTTCGCGTTCGACACCCTCGAAGACCCCTACGAGCACCTCACCGGGGTGGCCGAAGCCTTCCTGGGCCGCCCGCTGCCGAGGATCAGGCACCGCTGGGCAGGCGTGTACGCGCAGTGCACCGACACCGGCCGCGTCGTCCACCGCCAGCAGGTGGGCGACGGCGTCTGGCTGGTGACCGGACCCGGCGGACGCGGCATGACCTGCTCGCCCGCCATAGCCGAGACCACCGCGAACGAACTGGGCTGGTGAACACCATGACCGACCGCACCCACGCCAAGAACCTGATCGTCCTCGACATGGCCGGCACCACCGTCGCCGACGGCGGCCTCGTCGAGCGCGCCTTCGAGCACGCCGCGGGCCACCTCGGCGTCGAGCCCGACAGCCCCGACCACGCCGCCAAGCTCCGGTACGTACGCGACACCATGGGCGAGTCGAAGATCTCCGTCTTCCGCCACCTCTTCGGTACGGAGGAGCTCGCCCGGCGCGCCAACTCCGCCTTCGAGCAGGCCTACGGAGAACTCGTCGACGGCGGTCTCGTCACCCCGCTCCCCGGCGCCCGCGAGACCATCGAGAAGCTCCGCGCCGACGGCCGCACCGTCGTCCTGACCACCGGCTTCGCCCGCGTCACCCAGGACGCCATCCTCGACGCCGTCGGCTGGCGGGACCTCGCCGACCTCACCCTCTGCCCCGCCGACGCGGGCGGCCGCGGCCGCCCCTACCCGGACATGGTGCTGACCGCCTTCCTGCGCACCGGCGCCGTGGCCGACGTACGCCACACGGTCGTCGCCGGGGACACGGCCTACGACGTGCTCAGCGGCAACCGCGCCGGAGCGGGCATCGTGGCCGGCGTCCTCACCGGCGCCCACGACCGCGCCGCGCTGACCGGGGCCGGCGCCACCCACGTCCTCGCCAGCATCGCCGAACTGCCCGCCCTGCTCGCGCCGCTCGACGCGGAGCCGGTGTGAGCGGCATCCGCTTCGACTCCGTCTCGGTCGCCTACGACGGCACCACCGTCCTGGAATCCCTCGACCTGACCGTCGAACCCGGCGAGGTCATGGCCCTGCTGGGCCCCTCCGGCTCCGGCAAGACCACGGCGCTGCGCGCGGTCGCCGGCTTCGTGCGGCCCGTCTCCGGGCGGGTCCTGATCGGCGGCCGGGACGTCACCGCCCTGCCGCCGCACAAGCGCGGCATCGGCATGGTCGTCCAGCAGTACGCGCTCTTCCCGCACATGCGGGTCGAGGACAACGTGGCCTTCGGCCTGCGGGCCCAGAAGGCCCCCAGGGCGGAGATCTCCGCCCGGGTCGCCGAAGCCCTGGAGATGACCGGGATGGGCGCCTACGCCAAGCGCTACCCCCGGGAACTCTCCGGCGGGCAGCAGCAGCGCGTGGCCATCGCCCGCGCCCTCGCCATCCGCCCCGGGGTCCTCCTCCTGGACGAGCCGCTCTCGGCCCTCGACGCCCAGCTGCGCTCCGGGATGCTGGCGGAACTGGCCCGGCTGCACCGCGAACTGCCCGAGGTGTCCATCCTCTACGTCACCCACGACCAGGTCGAGGCGCTCACCCTGGCCGACCGGATCGCCGTCATGGACCGGGCCCGGCTCCAGGACTGCGGCACCCCGCAGCAGCTGTACCGCGCGCCGCGCACCGAGTTCACGGCGGCCTTCGTCGGCAACGCGAACCTGCTCCCGGTGACGGTGGCCGACGGCGGCGCGGTCTTCGCGGGCCGCCCGCTGGCCCTCGACCCGGGCCGCGCCGCGCCGGGTTCCACGGCCACCCTGTGCGTACGTCCGCACCTGCTCGGGCTCGGCGAGGGGCCGAACGCCCTGCGCGGCACGATCGCCGAGGTGCAGTGGCGGGGCTCGACGCACCGGCTCTACGTCGACGTGGACGGCCACTGCGTCAAGGCGGACCTCCCCGAGCTGCGGGAGACCCCGGCCCTGGGCGACGAGGTGACCCTGCACTTCGAACCCCGCGACGGGGTGCTCCTGGCGGCGGGGGTCTGCGATGCCTGACGCCTCGCGGCGAGCCACCGCCCCCACCCCGGCCCCGACCGGGCAGCCCGCCCCCGCCGGGCAGTCGGCCCCGCGGCCCGCCCCGGCTGTGCAGCCCGCCCCGGCTGTGCGGCCCGCCCCGGCTGTGCGGCCCGTCCTCGCCGGGCAGTCGGCCCCCGCCGGGCAGTCAGACGCGGTCCCGCAGTCCGGTTCCGCAGGGGGCTCCGTCCCGGCCCCGCGGCCCGGTCCCGGCCGCCGGGCGGCTCCGTACGCCCGTGAGACCCCCGACCCCCGCAGTGCCCCGCACGCGACCGCGGAACCGGCACCGCGGGTGCCCCGGGAAGCGACCCGGCAGCGGATCGGGCGCGCCGCCTGGGCGCTGCCCCCCGTGGCCGTGCTCGCGTTGGTGTTCCTCTACCCCCTCGCGCTGGTCGTGCGGCAGTCCTTCACCCCCGAGAACGGCGGCGGCGCCTTCGACGCGTACGCCTCCGTCTTCGCCTCCGCATCGTTTCGCGAAGCGCTCGGCACCACCGTCTGGCTGGCCGTCGGCGCCACCGCCGGCTGCCTCCTGCTCGGCTTCACGCTCGCCCTGATCATCGCCTTCGTGCCCTTCCCCGGAGCCAAGGCCGTCGCCAAGTTCATCGACGTCTTCCTCTCCTTCCCCTCCTTCCTCATCACCCTCGCCCTCCTCTTCATCTACGGAACGGTCGGCATGGCCAACGGGGTCTGGACCGACCTCCTCGGCGTCGCCGACGGCCCCTTCCACTTCCTCAGCACCCCCTGGGGCGTCCTGCTCGCGGAGATCACGTACTTCACGCCCTTCGTGATGCGCCCGCTGCTCGCCGCCTTCTCGCAGCTGGACACCGCACAGCTGGAGGTGGCCGCCGGCCTCGGCGCCCGCCCCGCCCGGATCGTCCGGCAGGTGATCCTCCCCGAGTCGCTCCCCGCCCTCGCGGCGGGCGGCAGCCTCGTCCTCGTCATGTGCCTCAACGAGTTCGGGATCGTCCTGTTCACCGGAGCCAAGGACGTCACGACCCTCCCGATGCTCATCTACGGCAAGGCGATCCTCGAATCCGACTACGCGGCCGCCTGCGTCGTCGCCGTCGTCAACATCGCGATCTCCGTCGGCCTGTTCGGCCTCTACCGGGTGGTGGGCAAGCGTGCTGGTGCATAGCAAGGGCGGCCGCTGGGCCGCGTGGGGCCTGTTCGGCCTCCTCTTCCTGCCCCTCTTCGCCCTGCCCCTCCTCGTGGTGGTGGCAGCCTCCTTCGCCACCCACTGGTCCGGCGCCTTCCCCTCCGGCCCGACCACCGCGAACTACGCGTCCGCCGTCCGGGGCGAATCCCTCCAGGCCCTCACCACCTCCCTGGTCACCGCGGTGACCGCCAGCCTGCTCGCGCTCACCGTCGGCACCTGGGCCGCGCTGGCCGCCGCCGGGCTGAAGAAGCGCGGGAAGCGCTGCCTGGACGCCCTGTTCATGCTGCCGGTCGCCGTGCCCTCCGTGGTGGTCGGCCTCGCCGTGCTCGTCGCCTTCAGCAGGCCGCCGGTGCTCCTCAACGGCACCGGCTCCATCGTCATCCTGGCGCACACGATCCTTGTCACGGCGTTCGCCTACCAGTCGGTTTCGTCCGCCATCGTTCGTCTCGACCCCGCGTACGAACAGGCAGCGGCCTCCCTCGGGGCCCGCCCCGCCCACGTGCTGTGG
Organism: Streptomyces sp. M-16; assembly: GCF_052114405.1. Taxonomy (NCBI): domain Bacteria; kingdom Bacillati; phylum Actinomycetota; class Actinomycetes; order Kitasatosporales; family Streptomycetaceae; genus Streptomyces; species Streptomyces sp. M-16. The sequence goes on from NZ_JBFRER010000159.1 coordinate 6,340, forward strand.
CGGGTCAGGCTCCCGCTCCTGCTGCCCTCCCTCACCGCGGCCGCCGGGCTCTGCTTCGCCCTCTCCATGGGCGAGCTGAGCGCCACGATGATGCTCTACCCCCCGGACTGGATGCCCCTCCCGGTCCGCGTGTTCACCGCCACCGACCGCGGCTCGCTCTTCGGTGGTTCCGCCGTGGCCGTGGTGCTGATGGCGACCACCCTCCTGGTGCTGCTGGCCGTCTCCCGCGTCCGCACCAGGGCCTCCTACCGCTGATCCCCGCCCCGCCCCCGCCGACTCCCTTTCCCCGTAAGGAAGTTCCATGCCCAGCAAGCTCCTGCTCCGCGTCACCRCCTCCATCACGGGCAGCCTCGCCCTCGCCGTGTCCCTCACCGCCTGCGGCGGCGCCGCGACCGCCGGCTCCAAGGGCGGCGAGAAGGTCGTCACCGTCTACAGCGCCGACGGGCTCAAGAGCGACAAGGGCGACGGCTGGTACGACAAGGTCTTCGCCGAGTTCACCAAGAAGACCGGCATCGAGGTCAAGTACGTCGAGGGCGGATCCGGCGAGATGGTGCAGCGCGCCGTCCGCGAGAAGACCAACACCCAGGCCGACGTGCTGGTCACCCTGCCCCCCTTCATCCAGCAGGCCGACGGCAAGGGCCTCCTCCAGGCGTACGAGCCGCAGGGCTCCGACAAGGTCAACGGCGGGGACAAATCCGCCGACGGCAAGTGGACCTCCGTCGTCAACAACTACTTCGGGTTCGTCTACAACAAGAAGGAACTGACCGCGGCCCCCAAGGCCTGGGAGGAGCTGCTGGACGGCACCTACAAGGGCAAGCTCCAGTACTCCACCCCGGGTGTCGCGGGCGACGGCACGGCCGTGCTGATCAAGGCCATGCACGACTTCGGCGGCAAGGAGCCGGCGATGGAGTACCTCAAGAAGCTCCAGGCCAACAACGTCGGCCCGTCCTCCTCCACCAGCAAGCTCGCGCCCAAGACCGACAAGGGCGAGCTGCTCGTCGCCAACGGCGACGTCCAGATGAACTTCGCGCAGTCCAAGGCCATGCCGAACCTCGGCATCTGGTTCCCCGCCAAGGACGGAGGCAAGCCCACCACCTTCGCCCTCCCGTACGCGGCCGGCCTGGTCGACAAGGCCCCGCACACCGAGAACGGCAAGAAGCTCCTCGACTACCTGCTCTCCGGGGACGCCCAGAAGCTGGTCAGCGAGGTCGGCGGAGGCTTCCCGGCCCGTACGGACGTCAAGCCGACCGACGCCAACGCCGTCGAACTCACCAAGATCATGGGCGGGGTCGAGGTCTTCGAGCCGGACTGGGCCGACATCGACAAGAACCTCACCGGCTACGTCGACGCGTGGAAGTCGGCGACCGGCAGCTGACCCGACACCTCCCGGTCACCCACGACCGGAAGAGTGACGAGCACATAACGGGTCTGGACCGAAGGTGCCCACGAGGCCCCTCGGCCCGGACCCTCCGCGCGCCCGCCCCTCCGCACCACCGAGCGGCCCCGCACCACGCCCGCGCTGCACCGCCCGGCACCCCTTGCACCACCTGGCACCCCCGCACCGCGCTGCACGCCCGCGCTGCACCACCCTGCACCTCTGCACCACCCGGCACCCCTGCACCACCCGGCACCCCTTGCACCACCTGGCACCCCCGCACCGCGCTGCACGCCCGCGCTGCACCACCCTGCACCTCTGCACCACCCGGCACCCCTGCACCACCCGGCCCCGCCGCGCCGCACCACCACACCTCCGCACAGCGCCACRCTCCGCGCCCCCGTCTGCCCACTTGCTCCTGGAGGAGTACGTGTCCCCTGCCCTGTCCGGACGGACCCTCGCCGTGGCCGCCGCCGCCACGGCCCTGCTCGCCACCGCCCTCGGCGCCACCACCGCCCTCGCCGCCCCCCAGCCCCCGGCCACCCCCAAGGCCGCGGCCGAGGCCGCTGCCGCCGCCGCCCCCAAGGCCGCCGCCACCACCGACAAGGTGCTCGTGATCGGCATCGACGGCACGGTCCTCGACCGCGTCAAGGCCGCCAACGCCCCCAACCTGCAAGGGCTGATGGCCCAGGGCCTCACCGCCCGCAGCACCCTCTACGCGAGCCCGATGGCCGCCACCTCCTCCGGCCCCGGCTGGTCCACCATCGCCACCGGCGTCTGGCCCGACAAGCACGGCGTCAAGGACAACTCCTTCACCGGCAAGAACTACGGCGCCTACCCGGACTTCCTGACCCGCATCGAGAACGCCAAGCCGGCGCTCAACACCTACGCCGCCGCCGACTGGGAGCCCCTCACCTCCACCGACCAGAACGGCCCGGTCTTCTCCGCCAAGGTCGACAAGCGCCTCAGCCTCAAGGGCGACCGCGACGGCTACGGCAGCGAGGACCCGAAGATCGCCGCCGCTGCCGCCGCCGAGCTCCAGAACCAGAACCCGGACGCCGCCTTCGTCTACCTCGGCGAGATCGACCACGCGGGCCACGCCTCCGGCGCCGCCAGCCAGGAGTACCTGAACGCCATCGGCCGCGTGGACACCCTGGTCGGCAAGCTCCTCACCGCCGTCCAGAACCGCCCGACCTACGCCCAGGAGAACTGGAAGGTCCTGGTCACCACCGACCACGGCCACACCGACGCGGGCGGCCACGGCGGCTCCACCCTCCAGGAACGCGGCACCTTCGTCATCGCCAAGGGTGCGGGCATCCCCGCCGGTTCGGTCCGCACCGACGTCAAGCTCGTCGACGTCGCCGCCACCGCGCTCGCCCAGGTCGGGGTCAGCGCCGCCGGCACCGACGGCATCCCGCTGACCAGCCCCGGCAGCGACCCCTTCGACACCCTGCGCCCGGGCCTCCAGGCCCGCGTGGACGAGACCGGCATCCCGGCCGCCACCAAGGGCTTCACGCACACCCCGCCCGCGGGCTGGTCGGTCGACAACTCCAGGATGGGCACCGGCGGCGTCACCGAGTGGGCCGGATGGGCCTTCGCCACCGACGAGTTCTGGAGCCAGTCGCAGCGGGACCAGTGGCGCGAGCTGAACGTCCGCTCCCGTGACGTCTTCGCCGTCGCCGACTCCGACGAGTGGGACGACAAGAGCCACACCGGCACCTTCGACTCCACCCTCGTCACCCCCAAGTGGGCGGTCACCGGCGGCACCACGCGCACCCTCGCCTTCCAGACGCACTACCGTCACGAGGCCGGCCAGACCGCGCAGGTCCTGGTCTCCTACAACGGCGGCGCCGCGACCGTCGTGAAGAACTACACCGCCGACGCCGTGGCCAAGGGCGAGTCCATCGCCCTCCAGGTCCCGGCCGGCGCCACCGACGTCCAGGTCCGCTTCCGCTACAGCGGCACCAACAACTGGTTCTGGACCGTCGACGACGTCACCCTGGGCTGACCCGCCGGGCCCGCACCGCGGGACGGCCGTCCGGGCCGTGGACGCCCTCCGCGTCCACGGCCCCCGGCCGCTAGGGTGGTACAGACCAGAGGCCCCCGAGGTCAGAGGCCCCGCAGAGCGGAGAACAGTCCCGTGGCAGAGCGCAAGCCGATCGAATCCTGGCTCACCGACATGGACGGGGTCCTCATCCACGAGGGCACCCCGATCCCCGGCGCGGATGCCTTCATCAAGCGGCTGCGCGAGTCGGGCAAGCCCTTCCTGGTGCTGACCAACAACTCCATCTACACCCCGCGCGACCTCCAGGCCCGGCTGAGCCGCATGGGTCTGGACGTGCCCGTCGAGAACATCTGGACCTCGGCGCTGGCCACCGCCAAGTTCCTCGACGACCAGCGGCCGGGCGGTACGGCGTACGTCATCGGCGAGGCGGGCCTGACCACCGCGCTGCACGACATCGGCTACATCCTCACCGACCACGAGCCCGACTACGTGGTCCTCGGCGAGACCCGCACGTACAGCTTCGAGGCCATGACCAAGGCCGTGCGGCTGATCAACGCCGGCGCCCGCTTCATCTGCACCAACCCCGACGAGACCGGTCCCTCCACCGAGGGCCCGCTCCCGGCCACGGGTGCGGTCGCCGCGCTGATCACCAAGGCGACCGGCAAGAAGCCGTACTTCGCGGGCAAGCCCAACCCGCTGATGATGCGCACGGGCCTGAACGCCATCGGCGCGCACTCCGAGAGCAGCGCGATGATCGGCGACCGGATGGACACCGACGTCCTGGCCGGGCTGGAGGCGGGCATGCAGACCTTCCTCGTGCTGACCGGCCTGACCTCGGTCGAGGACACCGAGAAGTTCCCGTACCGCCCGACGAAGACGGTGGACTCCATCGCCGACCTGGTGGACCTGGTCTAGGGCCGTCGCGCCGGGCCGTCGCGCGGTCCGTTGGTGCGAACGGCTGACACATACGGGCCAAGAGGGCGCCGCTCCGGATGCGGAGCGGCGCGTCGCGCGTGAATCTCCTTGTCGAGGAGGTTCACCATGCGCAGTTCTCTGATCGCACTCCGTGTCGCCGGGGTGGCCGTCGCCCTGACGGCAAGCACCGCCGTGACCGTCCCAGCCGCGCTCGCGAACGAGGGGGACCGCGGCGGCGTCTCGGCGGACCCGAATCCGGCCGAACCGGGGGCGCAGGTCAAGATCCGCGTCCGTGGCTGTGACGGCGACCGGGCGATCGCCCTCTCCCCGGTCTTCGTCTCCGAGGCCCACCTGACGTCCGGCCGCGACGAACGCCGCACCCTCTACGGCGAGACGTTGATCAGCCCCCACGCGCGGCCCGGCTGGCACGAGATCAAGGTGAAGTGCGCGGGCCGCGACGGCCGCGACGGCGACGGCCGCGACGGCGGTCGTGACGGCGGCCGCGACGACGGTCTGCGCGGCTCCATCGAGATCCGCGAGCGCGACCACCGCCCCGAACCCCACCACTCGCCGGTCTGGCCCGTCCACGCGGGCGGCGGCGGGATGGCCGCCCAGGTGGCCGAGACCACCCGGCTCGCCGCGGCAGCCAAGAAGAGCCACGGCGGGGACGGGCCCGGACTGTCGCAGACCGTGATCGGCGCCGTGCTGGCCGCGGCCGCCAGCCTGGCGGTCGCCGGGCGGGCGCTGACCCTGCGCCGCCGCCGCAACGGCGAATGAGCGAGGCCAAGGCCTCCCCGGGGGGGCGGCTGCTGACCTTCGCCGCCTGGTCGGTGCTGGTCCTCGTGCTGTGGATGTGGGGCAAGGAGATCACCGGCGTCCCGCCCACCGCCGCGCCCGGCGGGGCCGGCGGGCCCGTCGGGCCGGGCCTGCCCGCCCCGCGGGTACCGCTCTCGGCGGCGATGCCCGCGCGGATCGACGTACCGTCCATGGGCGTCCAGGCCCCGGTGATCGCGCGGGGCCTGGACGCCGACGGGGCGGTCGAGCCGCCGCCGTACGAGCTCCCCGGAACGGTCGGCTGGTGGGGCGCGGGCCCCGCGCCCGGGGCGGCCGGGACCGCGCTGATGGTGGGACACGTGGACACCCGGTCCAAGCCCGCCGTGTTCTTCGGCCTGAGCACCCTCCGGCCGGGGGAGAAGATCCGCGTGGCCCGGGCGGACGGCACGATCGCGGAGTTCACCGTGGAGGACGTACGGGTCTACGAGCGCGCGGGCTTCGACCCGCACAAGGCGTACGGGCCGCGGGTCAAGGGCCGCGCCGAACTGCGCCTGGTCACCTGCGGCGGCACCTACGACAAGACGGCCCGGCAGTACTCGGCGAACGTGGTGGTCTCCGCCTACCTGACGGGCGCCGGAACCAAACCGACCGCACCCGCCTAGCGCCCGGACCGGACCGGACCGGGCCGTGCCCGGCACGGGCACCGACGCAAACGAAGAAGTCCCCCGCAGCTTTCGCTGCGGGGGACTTCTCCTTGTCTGTGCGCCGCCAGGGACTCGAACCCCGGACCCGCTGATTAAGAGTCAGCTGCTCTAACCAACTGAGCTAGCGGCGCTTGGTGACAGGCAAAACTCTACCCCACCTGCGGAGGTGCTCGTGACCAGCCGCGCCCGCGTTGTCCGATTAACCCATGTTTGGGGGGTTTATCGTGCACGATATGTCTGGGCCGAGCCGTATCTGACGTCCCGCCAGATACGTGTGCGGTCGACCACTGGACGACTAGGGGAGCGGACGGAACCGCATGACGATGCAGCCTCCGGTGCATGTGCCGATGCCGACGGCGATGCCGGCGCCGGCGTTCGAGGAGTACGAGCCCGCGGGCGACTGCGTGTGCCTGGGGTGCGCGCAGCGGCGCCGCGCCCTCGCGCGCGGCCGGGCCATAGGGCGGCGCGACGGCGGCCACCCCGCCGTCCGCGGAGCCCGCCGGGCGCTGGTGCTGGCCACCGCCGCCGGCGTGGTCCTCGGCGTTGGCGGATCGGCCGCGCCGGCCGTGGCCAAGCCGGCGCCCGGCCCCCGGCCGGTGGCGCGGGACGGGTCGGACACCCCGCAGGGCGGCAGGGCCCCGCTGCACGGACGTCCCGCGGCCGGACACCCCGCCGGCCGGCCCGGCGCTCCCGCTCTCGTGCGGCGCATCGACCGCACGACGATCATCAACCGGGCGAAGCTGTGGCTGGAGGCCAAGGTCCCCTACAGCATGTCCGAGTACTGGACGGACGGCTACCGGCAGGACTGCTCGGGCTACGTCTCCATGGCCTGGAACCTGGGTACGAACGAGTGGACCGGCAGCCTCGACACCTTCGCCACCCGGATCACGAAGGAGGAGCTGCTGCCGGGGGACATGCTGCTCTTCCACAACCCGGCGGACCCGAACAAGGGCTCGCACGTGGTCCTCTTCGGAGGCTGGGTCGACGAGACGCGCACGCACTACGTCGCCTACGAGCAGACCCCCCCGACGACGCGGAAGCAGCCCACGCCGTACGGGTACTGGAACAACTCCGAGAAGTACCTCCCGTACCGGTTCAACGGCGTTACCGGCGGCGTCGGCCCGGAGGAGCCCGCGCCCGCCCCGAACCAGCCCGGCACGACCGCCTTTCCGGGCGCCGCGAAGTTCGGGCCCGGGGCCGACAACCCGTCCGTGGCCGAACTCGGCAAGATGCTGATCGGGCGCGGCGCCCTGCGCTTCTACCCCAAGGGCGCCCACACCAAGTGGAGCGATGCCGACCGGCTGGCCACCCAGGCCTTCCAGCAGGCGCAGGGCTGGACGGGCGCCGACGCCGACGGCATCCCGGGCGAGCACACCTGGCGGCTGCTGGTGCAGCGCCAGGGCAAGGACATCCCGCCCACGCGGGCCGGCAGTCCGGGTCCGGCCGGGGTGCCCGCGTACCCGGGGGCCGCGTACTTCCGGCCGGGGCAGTCCCATGCGGCGGTCACCGCCCTGGGCCGCCGGCTGAGGGAGAAGGGCTTCGGCAAGTACTACACGTCCGGCCCCGGGCCCCGCTGGAGCGAGGCCGACCGCCGCAGCGTCGAGGCCTTCCAGCGCGCCCAGGGCTGGCGCGGCGCCTCGGCCAACGGCTACCCGGGCCCGGAAACCTGGCGCCGGCTGTTCGCATGACGGAGGCAACGATGTACCCCACGCGCACCACGTTCACGACGGGCACCTTCCACCCCTCGTCGCGCCGCCCCACGCCCGTGGCCGCCACCCACCGGACCTGGGGCTCGACCCCGGCCGTGGAGCCGCAGCGCGCGGTCGGCGCCGAGCCGACGGYAGGCCCGCGGCCCGCGGCGCCGGCGCCCCCGACCGCCCCCGAGCCGCCCCTCCGGCCG
>NZ_JBFRER010000160.1:0-13599 GCF_052114405.1 Streptomyces sp. M-16
GGTGAAACGGTGCAGGTCGACGTCCTCGCGGGCCACGGCGAGGCGGTAGCCGCCGGCGGGGTCGGCGCGGACGCTGTCGCGGGACCCGAGGGCGCGGCGCAGCCGGGAGACGAGGGCCTGCAGGGCGGCGGGGGCGTCCCGGGGCGGGTCGTCGCCCCAGACCTCGTCGACGAGATCGGCGACGGGGACGGCGGCGGGGCCTCCGGCGCGCAGGGCGAGCGCGGCCAGGAGCGCGCGCAGGCGGGCGCCGCCGAGGGGAAGGGGGGCGCCGGTCTCGTCACGTGCCTCGGTGGTGCCGAGGATGAGGTACCGCACCGGGCAATTCTGCCCTGCCCCCGCGGGAAGCGACGCAGGATTTCCCGGCCCCGGCCCACGGGGACGGTCCCGCCCCGGCTCGGGCGACGCCCCTGCGGCGACGGGCCAACTCGGCGGGGCCGGCCCAACCCACCCGGGACGGGCGGACCGGCCCGGGACAGGCGGACCCGCCCGGGACAGGCGGACCCGCCCGGGACAGGCGCGACCCGCCCGGGACAGGCGCGACCCGCCCGGGACAGGCGCGACCCGCCCGGGACAGGCGCGACCCGCCCGGGACAGGCGCGACCCCGCCGGACGCCATGGGGCGAGGCAGGCACCGGGCGAGCGGGCTGCGCCCAGGCCCCTGAGGCTGCGCCCACGCTCCTGGGGGCTGCGCCCCGGCCCCGCGCCTCCAACGCCGAGGGGGCCGGATCTCTCCCGGTGGGAGGGTTCAGGACGTGCGGAGGGTGGTGAGGGTGCGGGTGGCGATCTCGCGGCCGATGGGGAGGGACGCGGTCGCCGCCGGTGACGGGGCGTTGAGGACGTGCACCGTGCGCGGGGCCTCGCGGATGAGGAAGTCGTCCACGAGGGTCCCGTCCCGCAGGACGGCCTGCGCACGGACTCCGGACCCGGCCGGGGTGAGGTCCGCGGCGGTGATTCCGGGCAGGAGGCGCCGCACCGCGTCCGTGAAGGCCCGCTTCGACAGCGAGCGGTGGATCTCCCCGGCCCCGTAGCGCCAGTGCCGGGACGCCATCCGCCAGGATCCCGGCCAGGCCAGCTCGGTGGCGAGGTCGCGGGGCCGGACGGTGGCCCAGTCGTAGCCCTCGCGGGCCAGCGCGGGGACGGCGTTCGGGCCGACGTGGACGCCGCCGCCGATGCCGCGGGTGAGGTGGACGCCGAGGAAGGGGAACGCCGGGTCGGGCACCGGGTAGACCAGCCCCCGGACCAGCTCCGGGCGGGCCAGGTCGTGGTACTCGCCGCGGAAGGGGATGATCCGCATGCCGGGGTCGTCACCGGCGAGGCGGGCGATCCGGTCGCACTGCAGGCCGGCGCAGTTCACCAGCACCTTCGCCCTGACCACCAGCCCGGACGTGGTGCGCACCGCGACGGCGGAGGGGCGGCGGGAGATCAGGTCCACCTCGGCGCCGTAGAGGATCTCGGCACCGGAGGACTCCGCGAGCTGCGCCGCGACCTGCCCGTAGTCGACGATGCCGGTCGTGCCGACGTGGATGGCGGCGAGGCCTCGGATCTCCGGCTCGTACTCCGCGATCTGCGCGGGGCCGAGCTCGCGCACCGGGATGCCGTTCTCGCGGCCGCGCTGGACGAGGGAGTGCAGGCGCGGCAGCTCCGCGCGCTCGGTGGCGACGATCAGCTTGCCCGTCACCTCGTGGGCGATGCCGTGCTCCGCGCAGAACTTCACCATCTCGGCGGCCCCGCGCACCGCGAAGCGCGCCTTGAGCGATCCCGGGCGGTAGTAGATGCCGCTGTGGATCACCCCGCTGTTGCGGCCCGTCTGGTGCCGGGCGGGGCCGGTCTCCTTCTCCAGCACGGTCACCCGCGTCCCCGGGGCCAGCCGCGACAGGGCATGCGCCGTCGACATGCCGACGATCCCGCCACCGATCACCAGCACATCGCAGTCCACGCCGCCGCCCACGCTGACACCTCCCACCCCTGCATACTGCACCCCGCCACCGACAGAGCGGCTACGCGGGTGTCACCAGGAGCGGTCGGGCCCGCTCGCGCAGCTCCGCGACGCGCGGTTCGTCCCCGTACGGTTCCAGCCGGTGCAGCAGGTCCCGTACGTACTCGTTGGTCCGCGCCGAGGAGATCCGGCCCGCGACCTCCACGGCCCGGGTGCCGGCCGCGCAGGCCGCGTCGAGGTTGCCGGACTCCAGCTCGGCGACCGCGCTCACCACGAGCCGCAGCCCGTGTGAGCGTACGTACTCCTCGGTGGGGCGGGACAGCGCCTGTTCGGTGAAACGCCGGACCTGACGCGGGAGTTTCAGGTCCCGGTAGCATTCCGCGGCATCCGCCGCGAAACGGTCGTACGAGTAGAAACCCAGCCAGGTCGGATCGGCGTCCCCCTCGCGGGAACGCTCCAGCCAGCCCTCGGCGGCCCGCAGCGCGGCCCCGGCGGCCGCCGAGTCGCCCGCCTTCGCGTGGGCGCGGGCCTCGACGAGGCGGAAGAAACTCATGGTGCGTGCGGTGGCCAGGCCCCGGTTGCGTTCGACGGCGGCCTGGGCGAGGTCCACTCCTTCGTCGGGGAAGTCCCGGTAGGTCGCCTGGAGCGACATCGAGGCCAGGACGTAGCCGCCGAGCGGTACGTCGGCGGCCGCGCGGGCCAGCCGCAGCGCCTGGATGTAGTAGCGCTGGGCCGCTTCCTGCTGGCCGGTGTCGAAGGCCATCCAGCCCGCCAGCCGGGTCAGTTCGGCGGTGGCGCCGAAGAGGGCGCGGCCCACCTCGTCGCTGTACGAGCCGAGCAGCAGCGGCGCGGCGTCGACCCGCAGGCACTCGGGGACCATCGACGAACGCCAGTCGCCGCCGCCGTACTTGGAGTCCCAGCGGCGGGCGTCCTCGGCGGCCTCGCGCAGCTTCGTGACGTCGCTGTGGCCGACGCGCTGCGGGGAGGCGTCCGTGAGCACGGAGGGAGCGGCGGGGGCCGTGGCGGCGGGAGCGGCGGGGGCCTGCTGACCGGTTTCGGATCCGGGCCGGGCGGGCACAACGCCTTGCGCGGGGGTCCGTACGGACGGTCCGGGAACTCCGGATGCCTGCCGKGGCGCCACGGCCCTGGTCGCCCCGCCGATCGCACCGGCCCGCTCCGTCCCAGCGGCTCCTGAGGTCCCAGGGGCCCCAGAGGGTCCAGCGTCCCCAGAGGCTCCAGCGGTCCCAGAGGCCGCACCGGAGGCTTCCCCGGCCGCCGGAACCGGAACCGGAAGCGGAGCCTTCTCCCGTACGGGACCCGGTTCGCGCGCCACCGAGCTGTCGGCCGGAGATATCAGCCAGCGCGACGCGGGCGTCGCGTACGCCGACACCGCGAAGGACCCGGCGAGCGACTGCCAGATCCCGCCACCGCCCCGCCGCCCCGCGAGGTCGAGCCGGTAGAGGTCGGTCGCCGAACGCACGGCCGCGCCGATGTCGCGCGGGAAGGCCAGCCCGACCTCGGGCGCGGGGTCCGCGTCCGCCAGCCCGATCTCGTGCAGCGGCACCGGGCGCCCCAGCTTCGCGCCGATGGCCGCCGCGATCAGGTGCGGCGCGGCGCCCTGGGGCACCATCCCCTTCGACACCCACCGCGCGACCGAGGTCTTGTCGTACCGGAGCGTCAGACCGCGCTGCGCGCCGAGGTCGTTGACCCGCCGGGCCAGTCCCGCGTTGCTGATGCCCGCGAGGGCGAGGACGGCGCCGAGCTTCTCATTGGGCTCGCGGAGCTCCCTGGACATGCGCCACCCCTCGTCACACGCGGAACGCAGACGCCGCCGGGGCATAGGCGCCCGGCATTTCGTAAACCCAGCGTAGTTCCCCGCCTCCCAAGCGTTAAGGCCCCGACTTCCGTATGGCGGGATTGTTGTCCGTATGCACAGTCCGGGCGGGGCCCGCCCCCGGGGCGCACGTGTCAGCTCGTGCTCCGCCCGTGTGGCCGTGCGCCCGGCCGTGCGCTCTGGCCGGTCCCGGGGCCCGGCGATTCGATGTGCGGTGCGTGGGTCGGCCCGCCGCGTGGAACCGGAGGGCCGGGGGATGCCGCCGCCTCAATCCCCGCGGGTGGCGGAACGGTCCGGGGGGTGGAGACCGCCTCCCGGACCGCGGCCCGCGCGCGGACCGCCGCGGGCACTCAGCACGGCCGAAGAATGGCCGAAACCGACCTATGGGGCGGTGGGAACGGAACGCCAAATACCGCGTGGCCGGGGCGTGTTCGTTTGCATGCGCGCCCCCGAAGCCACTCTCGCACGCCCGTCTCGTGGCAGCATGGACCCCGAGCCACCCGGGGTCCCGCCGGCCGCGCCCTCCGGCGCCGACCGCGTCGTCCGTGCCGTCCGTTGCCCCGGTCATTTGCCCACGGGCTGGGGGAGGCGGCGGTGCGCTGGTTGGTCGGGTGGAGCAGTATCGCCGCGAGCTTCGGCACGGCCGGCCGGGTCTCCCACCAGGGCGAACCGCCCCGCGGCGGCGGCCGGACCGACTACGCGGACCCCGCCCACGGGGCGTACGGACCCCAGGGCGCGTACGGACCCCACGGGGCGCACCCCCACGCGGCCCCGCCGCGCGGCGGCATCGCGGACGCCGCGTACGCCGACGATCCGGCCGCCCAGGACGCGGAACGCACCGTCCACCCCGTCGGCGCCCAACTGCTCTGGGGCGACCCCGACCCCCTCTGGGCCGTCGGCGACTGGCGCCCCGACGAGATCCGCACCGTCACCGCCGACCCCGCGGACCCCTTCACCCGGCTCGCCGTCCTCGGCTGCTGCGGGGCCACCGACGCCGAGCTGCGCCGCGCCCTCTACGCCGCCCGCGGCGGCGCCCTGCGCCACCTCACCGAGTGGCCCGGCAGCTACACCGCCGTCGTCCAGGCCGGCCGCCGCATCACCGTCCTCGGCGACCTCGCGGGAGCCCGGCCCGTCTTCTACACGCCCTGGGCGGGCGGCACCGCGTACGCCACCGCCGCCCTCCCGCTCGCCGACCTGATCGAGGCGCAGCTCGACGTCGGCCACCTCGCGGCCCTGCTGGCCTGCCCCGACAGCCCCGAGGCGCTGGGCGACGGCACACCGTACGTCGGCGTGCGGCGGATCCCGCCCGGCCACACGCTGATCCTGCGCGAGGGCTCCCGGGAGATCACCGGGTACGAGCCGGTGGCCTCCCTCGCGGTGGCCGCGCCCGAGGCCGACCCGGAGCGCGCGGTGGAGGGCGTACGGGAAGCGTTGACGGCCGCGGTGCGCGCCCGGCTCACGGCGCCCCGGCATGCTCCCGACGTACTGGTGACCGACCCCGGCCCCGTGCCCGGAATGGGACCCGCCGACCGGCGTGCGGCCCGGGGCGCCCCCGCGCCGGGGGTGGGCGCCGACCTCTCCGGCGGCAGCGCCTCGGCGACGCTGGCCCTCCTCGCCGCCGGGCTCCCGGGCTCCCCCGGCACCCTGCCCGGCACCGGCTCCCGGCTCCTCGCCGTCACCTTCAACGACCTGGCCACCCCAGAGGGCCGCGAGGCCGAGCTCGAACGGGCCCACGCCCTCGCCGCCGACCCCCGGCTGCACCACGTCGTGGTCGCCGCGGCCGCGGAGGCCCTCCCCTACGCGGAACTCGACGGCCCGCTCACCGACGAACCCGGCCCCTCCCTGGTCAGCGCCGCCCGCGAGCGGCGGCGGCTGGCCGCCGGCTCCGCGGACCACTTCACCGGGCACGGGGCCCGCCAGGTCCTCGACGCGCACCCCGCCCGCATGGCCGACCTCCTGCTGGACCGCAGACGCCGCCACCTGCTGCGCCCGGTCGCCGCCCTCGCCCGCGCCGCCTCGGCCTCCGGGGAGTCCCTCCTCGTGCCGCTCACCGTGTACTCGGCGGCCCGCCGCCTGGCCCGCACGCCGTACCGCGCGGGCATCGAGGCGGCGGCGGCCCGGCTGCGCGAGGGCGGGGTCGCCACCGCGGTCTCGGGGCCGGTCGACGCCTCCCTGGCGGCCCTGGCCTGGTCCCGGCCGGGACCGGCCGCGGGCTGGCTGACCGGGGAGGCGCTGGCGGAAGTATCGATCCGCCTCCGGGCCGCCGCCGGACGCCCGCCCCTCTCGCTGCGGCCCGGCGAGGCCCGCGCCCGCGCGCTGCTGGCCCGCCACGCGGCCGACCACCGGGTCTTCGAGCAGGCGGTGGAGGTCCGCAGCCAGCGCCTGCACGCGCCGTTCCTCGACAACCAGGTCGTACGGGCCGCGCGCGCCCTGCCGGAGTCCCTGCGGGTGCAGCCCGGGGCCCGCGCCGAGATCCTGCGCAGCGTGCTGGCCTCCGCCGGGGTGCGGGAACTGCCGCCCGGGTGGGGCGCCACCGCCCACACCCCGAACGAGACCGCGACCCGGCTCGGGCTGCGGGCCGCCCTGCCGGGCCTGCTCTCCCTGTTCTCCGCCCCGCTGCTGGCCGACGCCGGACTGATCGAGGCCCGGGTCGTGCAGCGGGCCCTGTCCGACGCCGCCGACGGCAAGCCCGTACCGCTCGACGGGCTGGCGGAGCTCGTCTCGATGGAGCTGTGGCTGCGCCGCCTCCTCGCCCGCCGCGGAACCTGCTGGACGGGCACCTCGACCCCGCGCCGCCGCGCGGTCCCGGCCCTCGACGCCTCCCTGCCGCGGCTGACGCGCGGCGCGCCGGCCGCCCGCTAGGGCCCGTCGGGCCCGGGCCCTGCCGTAAAGGCGGAGCGGCGCCCGTGCACCGGACGTACTCGGGTGCCCCGACAACGCGGCGAGGTGCGGTGCCGGGCCTCGCGGGCCGGGCACCCCTTTGACGACAGGGCCCAAGCCGCGTCGGCCGTCCTACGGGGCCTGGCGGCGAGGGCGGACCACCACACCGAGGCGAGCAGCAGCACCCCGGGGGCGATCCCGGCGACGGACGCCACCACCGCGGTTCCCGCGCCGGCCGCGCCCAGGACCAGTCCCGCGGCGGCGCAGGCCGACATCGCGGCGCCGAGCACGCGCAGCGAGGCCTGGTGCCACACGGCCGCGAGGCCGAAGAAGTGCAGTCCGACGACGAGCGCGATCCACGCCCCCGTCAGGTGCGGGGCGTAGACGTTCACTACGGCGACCCCGGCCAGCGCGGCGATCACCTCGCCGGCCACCACGAGCCAGTAGCGCCGCCCGAAGGCCGTACGCGCCGCTCCGGCATCGCCGACGTCGCCGTCGCCGGTGGGGTCCGCCGGGGGCCGGGACACGAGGAACAGGCCCACGAACGCGGCCACCGCGAGCAGCCGCAGCGGGACGGCGGCCGGCGCCACGGCGCCGGCGTTCGCCCCGATGAAGACGAGGCCGAAGGCACCGCCGATGATCAATCCCGTACGCCCCCGTGTCATGGCGCACAGTGTGCCGGAATTCGATCATGGACTCCATGCGGAGGGGGCGCCTCCACCCGCCGCGCCCCGCCCCGGCGCCCGTCGCCCGGACCGCACCCCGGCCGGGTCAGGGCACCCGCGTCGTAGAATCGGCGCATTGTGTCTGAGTCCCCGAACCCCCAGCCCAGCCTCCCGGACACCGCGCCCGAGGCGACCGCGTACGTGCCCCCCAAGTGGCGCACCGAGCCCCGTTTCCCCGACGGCCCCGCGCCCGACCCCGCCGGATCGCACCACGAGCGGCGGATCCGCAGCTTCCAGCCGCGCCGCAGCCGGGTCACCACCGGCCAGGGCGAAGCGCTGAAGCGCCTGTGGGGGACGTGGGGGCTCGACATCGACGGCCACGAGGTCATCGACCTCCACCGGCTCTTCGACGGCCTGCCCGTGGTCCTGGAGATCGGCTTCGGCATGGGCGAGGCCACCGCCCAGATGGCCGCCGCCGACCCCTCGACCGGCATCCTCGCCGCCGACGTGCACACCCCGGGCCAGGGCAACCTGCTCGCCCTCGCGGAGCGCGCCGGCCTCACCAACGTCCGCGTGGCCAACGGCGACGCCATCATCCTGCTCCGCGAGATGCTGCCGCCCGACTCCCTCGCGGGACTGCGCGTGTACTTCCCGGACCCGTGGCCCAAGGCCCGCCACCACAAGCGGCGGCTGATCCAGCCCGAGTTCCTCGACCTGGCCGCCACCCGCCTGGCGCCGGGGGCCCTGCTGCACTGCGCGACGGACTGGGAGCCGTACGCGGAGCAGATGCTCGAAGTCCTCACCGCGCACCCGGAGTTCGAGAACACGCAGGCCGACGGCGGCTATGCGCCGCGCCCCGAGTTCCGCCCCCTCACCCGCTTCGAGGGCCAGGGACTCGACAAGGGCCACGTCGTCCACGACCTCCTCTTCACCCGCGCCCGCCCCAAGAACTGACAAACATCACTCCGAGTGTCCGAGCGGCTCGGTAGGGTCACCATGTGCTCCGAGCGCTCTCCCGTGTGCTCGCACGCACACCGGACCCGGTCCGCGTGTGCGTGCCCGTCACCCTGCTCACCGCGACCGGGTTCACCATCCTGGAACTCGTGCGGGAGCAGACCGGCACCGCCGGTTTCCTCGTAGGACTCGGCCTGGCCCTGCTGCCCGTACCGCCGCTGATGGCGGCGTTCCGGTGGCTCGGCCGGGCCGCGCCCGCCCCCTGGCGGCAGTTGATGTTCTGCTTCGGCTGGGGGGCCTGCACCGCGGCGCTGATCGCGATACTGGCGAACAGTTTCGCGACCGAGTGGATAGCCGCGGCCACCACCGACCCCTTCGAGGCCGACCGGTTCGGCTCGGTGGCGATCGCCCCGGTCGTGGAGGAGAGCGCCAAGGCCGCCGCGCTGCTCCTCGTCTTCGCCTTCCGAAGACGGCACTTCACCGGCCCCGCCGACGGGTTCGTGCTGGCCGGGTTCACCGCCACCGGCTTCGCCTGCACCGAGAACGTCCTCTACCTGGGCAACGCCTTCGAGGAGGACCTCGCCAAGGGCACCGGCGTCCTGGACTCCGTGACGGCGGCGACGTTCTTCGTGCGGGCGGTGCTGTCGCCGTTCGCACACCCCCTGTTCACCGTGCTGACCGGGCTCGGCTTCGGCATGGCCGCGATCGGGGCGGGCCGCGCCCGGCGGACGGGCACGCCCCTGCTGGGCCTGGGCCTCGCCATGGGGCTGCACGCGCTGTGGAACGGCTCCTCACATTTCGGTGAGTACGGTTTCTACGCGGTCTACGGCTGCGTGATGGTCCCGGCGTTCGCGCTGCTGCTGGGGCTGGCCGTGCGGATACGGCGTCACAGACTGCGCGCCGTCGCCGCCGAGCTGTCGGTGTACGCCCGCGCGGGCTGGCTCGGCCCGGCGGAGGTCCCGGCGCTGGCCTCGATGCCGGCCCGGTCCCTGGCGCGGGCCCTGGCCCGCCGCAGCGGTGGCCGGCCCGCCGCCCGGGCGGTCTCCCGCTACGCGGCGGACGCCGCCGCCCTCGCCCTGCTGCGCCGGCACGCCCGGCAGACCGCCGGCTCCGACCGGGATCCCGCCCGCGACCGGGACTTCGCCGTACGGGAACGGGAGTTGCTGGACCGCCTCTGGCTCCGCCGGGCGACGGCCGCGCCCGTCCTGGCACGGGCTGCGGTACTGGAGGAGCTGCTGCCGCCGTGGTACGACCCGCTGGCCGGTCCGCACACCCCCCGGCCGCCCCAGGCCTCCCAGGAGCCCCTGGCCACCCGGCCGGCCCTGCCCTTCGCGCGCCCGGCGACACCGGCCCCGATGGCGGTGCCGCTGGCGGTGCCGCTCCCCAGGACCCCGGCCCTGTCCGCCTCCGTCCGCCCCTGAAGACCGGCGCCCGGCGGGACAGCACGGCCGTGCCCCGGGACCAAGCGCCCCGGGACTAGACGCTGAGCCCCTTGGATTCGAGCCACGCCAGCGGGTCGACCGTCGAGCCGCCCTTGCGCACCTCAAGGTGCAGGTGGGCCCCGGTGACGTTGCCGGTCGCGCCGACCCGTCCGATGGTCTCGCCCGCGCCGACCGTCCCGGAGGTCACCGCCATGGAGGAGAGGTGGCAGTACCAGACCTGCGTACCGTCATCGAGCTGCAGCACGATCCGGTAGCCGTAGGCGCCCGACCAGCCGGCCGAGATGACCTTTCCGCCGCCCACGGCCTTGACCGGGGTGCCGGTCGGCGCCGCGAAGTCGAGGCCGGTGTGGTAGCCGGAGGACCACATGGAGCCGGAGTCGCCGTAGTGCGAGGTGAGGGTGTAGGAGGAGGTGGGGAGGGAGTAGCCGCCCGAGGTCTTCGTGCCCGCGCCGGACGCGGATCCGCCGCCCTCCGCCTCCTTGGCCGCCGTCGCCGCGACGGCCGCGGCCGCCTTGTCCGCTTCGACCTTGTCCGCTTCGGCCTTCTCGGCGGCGGCCTTCTCGGCGGCCACGCGAACCGTCTCCGCCTCCTTGTCGGCCGCTTCCTTCTGGGCGCGGGCCTCCTGGGCCGCGGCCTCGCGCGCGGTCCGCTCGGCGTCCGCCCGCGCCTGGGTCTCGACGGCCTCCTGCTGCGACTCGGCCTGCTGGAGGATGCGGTGGCGCAGCGCCTCCCCCGCGTCGGCCTGCCCGTGACCCTGTCCGTCGGCCTGCCCCGGAATCCCGGCGGTCCGCGCGGCGGGCGCCGCGGTGTCCGCGCCGGCCGCCTCGGAGGAGTGGCCGCCGCCCAGCAGATCGGGCAGGTCCGGGAGCGAGGGCATGGATATCGCGACCTGCGGCCGGTCCTGCGCGGTGGCGATGCCGCCCGCGCCCACCGCTGCGATCACGCCGACGCCGAGCACGGTCGAGCTGCGGGCGAGTCCCCCGCGCTGCTTGAGGACGCGGTGCTTGCCGCGGACCGAACGGGCGGAGTCCTCCGTCGGGTTCCACTCGCCCCAGGCTCCGGCGGTGGGCGTCTCCGGGACGTCGATGCCTTCAGGGGAAGGCGAGTTGGAGGCCACCGGGGCACACTCCTCATGAGCGAGAACGCGCACGGGTGCCGTCTCTTGCGACGGCTGGGACGACCGCGCTGCGTTATCGAACGGTAATAGACGCGGGGGAGTGATTCCAAGCTGTTGCGACTGATCGTTAACGCCAATCAGCCACACCCCGAACAGCCCTGGCCTGGACATTTACTCCATCGAGCCTCAACTCAGGGCAAACATCCACGCCCAACCCCTTCACTCCAGCCACGATGGCCCAAATGACACACCGTCAACCTCCTCGCACAGAGCGGCCCATGAACTACGCACCGTCACCGAGCGGGCGGCGCTCCTCCTCGCGCCGCACCACGGGGACCGTCCGCCTGCGCGCCGGCTGCCCCTCCCGCGGCCGCCCCACGGCGAGCAGCGCCATGTCGTCGGTGGTCCCGCCGCCCGTGTGCCGGCGGACGTCGCTGCTGAGCGCACCGAGCACCGCGCCCGGCCCCGGGAAGACCCGCCCGCGCAGACGGGCCGCCGGATCGTAGAAGACACCGGCCGCGTCCCGGGCCTCGGTGACCCCGTCGGTGTAAAGGAGCAAGGTGCTGCCCTCCGGGAAGGGCCACTCCCCGACCGGATCCGGCGGACCGGCCGCCAGCTCCCCCAGCCCCAGCGGGAGCGCGGGCTCGGCCGGTTCGAGGACCGCCAGACCCCCGTCGGCGTACAGCAGCAGCGGTTCGGGGTGGCCCCGGTTGAGGAGCCGCAGCACCCCGGCCCCGGCCGGGACCTCCCCGAGCACACAGGTGGTGAACCCCTCGACCGCGTCCAGGCTGTCCCGGCGGACGCCCTCACGGGCCAGGGCCCGCTCCAGCCTCTCCGCGAGCGCCTCCAGGGTCGGCTCGGTGTCCGCGGCCTCCCGGAAGGCGCCCAGGACCACGGCGACGGCCTCCACGGCCCCCAGCCCCTTGCCCCGTACGTCGCCCACTGCGAGCCGCACCCCGTACGGGGTGTCCTGGACGGCGTAGAGGTCCCCGCCGATGAACGCGTCGGCCTGCGCTGCCTCGTACCGCGCGGAGACGTGCAGCCCCCCGATCCGCTCGGCCGGCGTCGGCAGCACGGCCCGCTGGGCCGCCTCGGCGATCCCGCGCGCGGAGGCGAGCCGCTCGCCGCTGCGCCGCACGACCCGGTTGATGAGCAGGGCCAGCCCGGAGACGGTCACCACCGTCACCAGCTCGGTCAGCGCGTCCACCCTCCAGTCGGCGGCGTTGTGGAAGTGCAGGGCCACCACGGCGCTGGAGGCGGCGATCCCGGTCAGGGCGGTCGCCAGGAAGCTGAAGACGGGAGCGGCGATCAGCGGGGCCGCCGAGAAGAAGGGGGAGCCCGTGAAGCCGGGCGGGGTCAGCACGTCGAAGCCGAGGCCGAGGAGGATCAGCAGCGCCGGGAGCATCCGGAGCACCTGCCGGCCCGCCCCGTCGCCGGGCTCCGTCGCCCCGCTCGCGTCACCGCCCTGCCGGCCCAGCCCCACCACGCTGCTCTCCTGCCGCCCGGTCCCGACTCGCCCCGCCTCCAAGGCTGGCGGCACGGACCGTCGCACGGCGACCGGACCGGACCGATCGGGTGAAGGAGCGGAGCAGGGCAGGAACGGCAGCGGCTCACCGCACCGGGACAGCGCATACGACGAAGGCCCGGCTCCACAAGGGAACCGGGCCTTCGTACTGAGTAGCGGGGACAGGATTTGAACCTGCGACCTCTGGGTTATGAGCCCAGCGAGCTACCGAGCTGCTCCACCCCGCGTCGGTAAACCCAACTCTACGTCATCCGGGGGACCCTCTCCGCCAATTAACCCCCCGACCCCCCTCCGGAAGGACATAACCGCAGGTCAGAGCCGTAAATAAAGGCCCCGATCCCCCTCCGGACCCCTGCCCCGCCCGCTCCGCCCCGGTCGGGCCACCGATGGCGGGAAACCGCCGCGGCCCGTCCCGGTCGATACCCGATCGGCCTGGGGGCCCTCTCCCGCTATGCTCTGGGGTGAGCGCGCCCGGGCCATTAGCTCAATTGGCAGAGCAGCGGACTTTTAATCCGTTGGTTGTCGGTTCGAGTCCGACATGGCCTACCGCACCCGGATCGCGGGGGATACCCCGCGGCCTGGGACCGAGCGCCCCGTCCGGCTTCGTCCGGGCGGGGCGCTCGGTCGTTTCCGGCCGCCCGCGCCCGGTGGACCCCCCGGCGCACCGCCCCGAGCGGTCCGCCGGCCCCGACGAGCAGCCCCGTCGCGCTCCCAACCCCCGCGCGCACAAAGTCAATGATCTTTGCGTCCGGCGCAAACTCCCCTGTTCCAGCGGCTCATGCGTTCCGGTGAGGATGCGCCGCCGACCTTGGCGGGCCTCAACTCGTGACACGGAAAAGGGATCGGCCCCCACAGCACCGGAGTGCTGTGGGGGCCGATCCCTTGTCAGGCGGCGCTCAGGCGTCAGCCGTTGCGCTTCCAGCGGGGCTTGTCGTCACGACGGCCGCCGAAGGAGCCGGAGCCGGAGCCCGAGGGGCGGTTGTCGTCGCGGCGGCCGTAGGGGCGCTCACCGGCACCGCCGGCGCGGAAGCCACCGGAGGGACGGTCGTCGCGGCGGAAGCCGCCACGGTCGCCACCACGGTCATCACGGTTGAAACCACCGGACGGACGGTCATCGCGACGGAAGCCGCCACCACGGTTGTCGTCACGACGGTCACCACCGGCGCGGAAGCCACCGGAGGGACGGTCGTCGCGGCGGAAGCCGCCACGGTCGCCACCACGGTCATCACGGTTGAAACCACCGGAC
>NZ_JBFRER010000161.1:0-13413 GCF_052114405.1 Streptomyces sp. M-16
GCCCGACACCTCATCACCCACCACAACGCCAAACACATCCACCTCATCAGCCGCCAAGGCCCCCACACCCCCACCGCCCAACAACTCCACACCGAACTCACCAACCTCGGCGCCCACACCACCATCACCGCCTGCGACACCACCGACCGACAGGCCGTGTCCGAACTGCTGGCATCGCTGCCGGTGCCGCTGACCGCCGTCATCCACGCGGCCGGCACCCTCGACGACGCGGTGCTCACCGAACTGACCCCGGACCGGGTGGAGGAGGTGCTGCGGCCCAAGGTGGACGCCGCCGTGATCCTGGACGAACTGACCCGCGACATGGACCTCTCGGCCTTCGTCCTGTTCTCCTCGGCCGCCGCCACGGTCGGCGCTCCGGGCCAGGCCAACTACGCGGCGGCCAACGCCTTCCTCGACGCCCTCGCGCAGCGGCGCCGCTCCCAGGGGCTGCCCGCGGTGTCGATGGCCTGGGGACTGTGGGCCGAACGCTCCGGGATGACCGACCACCTGGGGCGGACGGACCTGGGCCGGATGTCACGCGGGGGCATGATCCCGCTCGGCACCGAGACCGGTCTGGCCCTGTTCGACCGGGCCCTGGCCGGCGCCGAACCGGTGGTCGTGCCCGCCCTGCTCGACCCCGCGGCCCTGCGGGAGCGGGCCGGGAACGGCACCCTGCCCCCCGTGCTGGGGAACCTGTTCCGCGCCCCGGCGCGCCGCGCGGCCCGGTCCGACGGCGCGGTGCCGGCCGACTCCTGGGAGCGCAGGCTGCTCGCGCTGCCCGCGGGCGAACGGGAGGAGGCCCTGCTCGGCCTGGTCCGCACGCAGGTCGGCGCGGTCCTCGGACACTCCGCCACGGACCGCGTCGAGGCCGAACGCCCCTTCACGGCCCTGGGGTTCGACTCCCTGACCGCCGTCGAGCTGCGCAACCGGCTCGCCGGCGCGACCGGACTGCGACTGCCGTCGACCCTGGTCTTCGACCACCCCACGCCGGGCGCCCTCGCCCGCCACCTGCGGGACGCCCTGGCCCCCGAAGCAGCCGCGGCCCCTGCTCCGGCCCTGGCCGAACTGACCGGCGTGGAAGCCCTGTTGAACGGATCCGACCCGGCCGACGACGCCGTGCGCCAGGAGGTGGTCCAGCGACTGGAATCACTGGTGGCCACCTGGGGCCGGACGCGGCGCGGCGCGGCGCCGGGGGCCACCGCCCGGGAGATCGCGCAGGCCTCGTCCGACGAGATCTTCGCCCTGATCGACCAGGACCTCGGCCGGGCCGCGGGCCGCTGATGCCTTCCCGACCGATCGAAGAGGAGGACGCCACGATGACCAACGAAGAGAAGCTGCTCGACTACCTCAAATGGGTGACGGCCGACCTGCAGGAAACGCGGGAGCTGCTGCGCGAGGCCCGCGCCGCGGCCGGTGAACCGATCGCGATCGTCGCGATGAGCTGCCGCTTCCCGGGGGACGTGCGCACCCCCGAGGAGCTGTGGCGGCTCGTCGAGACCGGCACCGACGCCGTCTCCGCCTTCCCCGGCGACCGGGGCTGGGACCTCGGGTCCCTGTACGACGCCGACCCCGCGCGCAAGGGGACGACGTACGCCTCCGGCGGCGGTTTCCTGCACGACGCCGGCGATTTCGGCGCCGAGTTCTTCGGCATCAGCCCGCGGGAGGCCACCGCGATGGATCCGCAGCAGCGGCTGCTGCTGGAGACGGCGTGGGAGGCCTTCGAGGGCGCGGGGATCGTCCCGGAGACCCTGCGCGGCAGCAACACCGGTGTCTTCGCGGGAGTGGTCGGCCAGCGCTACGCACCGCACCCCCAGGAGGCTCCCGAGGAGTTCGAGGGCCAGCTGATGACCGGGACGGCCACCAGCGTGGCCTCCGGGCGGATCTCCTTCACCTTCGGCCTGGAGGGGCCGGCCCTGACGGTGGACACCGCCTGCTCCTCCTCCCTGGTCGCCGTCCACCTGGCCGTGCAGGCGCTGCGGCGGGGCGAATGCGACCTCGCGCTGGCCGGCGGGGTGACCGTGATGGCCACGCCCGACACCTTCGTGGAGTTCAGCCGGCAGCGGGGTCTGTCGCAGGACGGCCGCTGCAAGGCCTTCTCCGCGGACGCCGACGGCACCGGGCTGGCCGAGGGCGCGGGCCTGCTCCTGCTGGAGAAGCTCTCCGACGCGCAGCGGGGCGGGCGCCGGATCCTGGCGGTGATCCGGGGCAGCGCGGTCAACCAGGACGGGGTGAGCAACGGCCTCACCGCGCCGAACGGGCCCGCCCAGGAGCGGGTGATCCGCCGGGCCCTCGCGGACGCGGGCGTGGAGTCCGCCGGTGTCGACGCCGTGGAGGCGCACGGCACGGGCACCACCCTCGGCGACCCCATCGAGGCCCAGGCCCTCCTCGCCACCTACGGCCAGGACCGGCCCGCCGGCCGGCCCCTGCGCCTGGGCTCCCTCAAGTCCAACATCGGCCACACCCAGGCCGCCGCCGGCGTCGGCGGGATCATCAAGATGGTCATGGCCCTGCGCCACGGCCTCCTCCCGAAGACCCTGCACGCCCAGGAGCCCACCCCGCACGTCGACTGGACGGCGGGCGCCGTCTCCCTCCTCACCGAGGCCACCCCCTGGCCGGCGGACGGCGAACGCCCCCGGCGGGCCGCCGTCTCCTCCTTCGGCATCAGCGGCACCAACGCCCACCTGGTCCTGGAGGAGGCGCCCCCGGCCGGGGAGCCGACCGCCGCGGAGCCCGCGCAGGAGGTCCCCCTGCCGTGGGTGGTGTCGGGCCGCAGCGCCGCGGACGTACGGGCCCAGGCCCGGCGGCTGCACCGCCACCTGGCCGATCACCCGGAGGCCGGGGCCGCGGACGTCGGCCGGTCCCTGGCCACCACGCGGACCCACTTCCCGCACCGGGCCGCCGTCATCGGGCGGGACCGCGAGGAGCTGATGGGCTCGCTGCTGGACCTGGCGCGGGGCCGCGGCGCCGGGGCCGTCCGCGGCACCGCGGCACCGGGCGGCGGGACCGCCTTCCTCTTCACCGGGCAGGGCAGCCAGCGTCCCGGTACGGGCGCCGAACTGGCCGAGGCCTTCCCGGTCTTCGCCAAGGCCCTCGGCGAGGTGTGCGACCACCTGGACGTGCACCTGGACCGGCCGCTGCGGGAGGTCCTGTTCGCCGCGCCGGACAGCCCGGAGGCGGCCCTCCTGCACCGCACCGCCTACACCCAGCCGGCGCTGTTCGCCCTGGAAACGGCCCTGTACCGGCTGCTGCGCCACTGGGGCCTCACGCCTTCCCATCTCATCGGCCACTCCATCGGCGAGCTGAGCGCCGCGCACGCCGCCGGGGTCCTCGATCTGCCCGACGCCGCGGCCCTGGTGGCCGCGCGGGCGCGGCTGATGGACGCGCTGCCCGCCGGGGGCGTGATGATCGCCGTGGAGGCCGAGGAGGCGGAGGTCCTCCCGCTCCTGGCCGGGTACGAGGACCGCGTCGGCCTGGCCGCCGTCAACGGCCCCCGCTCGGTGGTGCTGTCCGGGGAGCGGGAGGCGGCCGAGCGCGTCGCCGCCCACCTCGCGGAACGGGGCCGCAGGACCACCCGGCTCCGGGTCAGCCACGCGTTCCACTCGCCGCTCATGGAGCCGGCGCTGGAGGAGTTCCGGACGTTCGCCGGGACGCTGGCCTTCCGCCCGCCGCGGATCCCGGTCGTCTCCAACGTCACCGGCCGCCCGGCCACCGACGCGGAGCTGTGCTCGCCCGCGTACTGGGCCCGGCAGATCCGCTCGGCCGTGCGCTTCCACGACGGCGTGCGCCACCTGGCGGAGGCGGGCGTATCCACGTACGTCGAGGTGGGGCCGGACGCGGTGCTGAGTTCCCTGGCGCAGCAGGGCCTGCCGCCCGGGGAGCACGTGTTCGCCCCGGTGCTGCTGAAGGGCCGGCCCGAGGCACCGCGTGCGGTGGACGCCCTCGCACGGGCGTGGGCGAACGGTGCGGGGGTGGACTGGGACACCGTCTTCGCGGGCGCCGGGGCGGTGGAACTGCCGCCCTACGCCTTCCAGCGCCGGACCTACTGGCTGGCGTCGGCGGCGGCCCGCGGCGGGCGGCGCGGCGGCGCTGCGGACACCGGGTTCTGGGACGAGGTCTCCCGCGCGGACCTGGACGGCCTGGCCGGCCGGCTCGGTCTGGACGACGGGCACCGGGCCGCCCTGGGCGAGGTGCTGCCCGCCCTGTCGGCCTGGTGGAGCCGTTCGGATCCGGACGGCGGCGGGGCCGGGGCCGGGGCCGTGTCGCCGCCGCTGGTGGAGGACACCGAGCGGCAGGGCCTGCTGGCCGAGAGCCTCGCGGGCGCCACCGTCGAGGAACAGGAGCGCGTGCTGCTGGACCTCGTACGCCTCCACGCGGCCGCCGTCCTCGGGCACGACGCCCCGGACGCCGTCGACGCGGAGGTCCCGTTCCTGCGCCTGGGCTTCTCGTCCTTCACCGCGCTCGACCTGCGCAACCGGCTGTGCCTGGCCACCGGGCTGCTGCTGGAACCGGTCGTCGTCTTCGACCATCCCTCGCCCGCCTCCCTCGCCCGATACCTGCGCACCGTGCTCGGTGCGCCGCACACCAAGGAGTGATCCGCATGACGACGAACCCGACGAGGCCGCCGGTGGTGGTCTGCGGCGCCGGCCCCACCGGGCTGATGCTGGCCGCCGAGCTACGGCTCGCGGGCGTGGAGGTGGTGGTCCTGGAGCAGCGTCCGGGACTCACCGACGAACGCGAGTCGAGGGCGCCGGGGGTGTACGCGCGGACCATCGAGATCTGGGACCAGCGCGGGATCCTCGACCGGTTCACCGGCAGCCGTACCGGCCGCTACAGCCACTTCGCACTGCTGCCCGTGCCCATCGACCTCGGCAGGCTCGACAGTCCGCACGCGGTCCTGCTGCTGCCGCAGGCCCGCATCGAGCGGGTGCTCGCCGACTGGGCGCTGGAGCTGGGCGCCACGGTCCGGCGCGGCCACCGGGTGACGGGGCTGCGCCAGGACGCGGACGGCGTCGATCTGGAGGTGACGGGCCCGGACGGCCCGTACGCGCTGAGGGCCTCGTACGCCGTCGGCTGCGACGGTGGGCGCAGCACCGTGCGGGCGCTCACCGGTGTGGACTTCCCCGGCACGGACGCCACGGCGGACGTCCTGCTGGCCGACGTCTCGGGCGTGGACCGGGACCTGCCGCAGTTGCAGAGCCGTCCGTTCCCCTTCGTCCGCGGTGAGCGGGGCTGGCTGGCGGCGTCGGTGGTGACGGTGTCGGCGGCGGACGAGGGCGTGATGCGGTTCATCGTCAGCGACTTCTCCCGGCCCCCGGTCAGGCGGGCGGGACCGCCGGAGTTCGAGGAGGTCTGCGCGGCGGCGGCCGCGGTGGCCGGCATCGACCTGTCGAAGGCGCGGCCGCAGTGGCTGAGCCGGTTCGGGAACACCACCCGGCAGGCGGCGCGCTACCGCATCGGCCGGGTGCTGCTGGCCGGTGACGCGGCGCACGTCCACCCGCCGTTCGGCGGCCAGGGGCTCAACCTGGGGCTCCAGGACGCGGTGAACCTCGGCTGGAAGCTGGCGGCCGAGGTGAACGGGCGGGCCCCCGCGGACCTGCTGGACAGCTACGAGCGCGAGCGCCATCCGGTGGCGGCGCGGGTCCTGCTCAACACCCGTGCGCAGAACGTGCTGATGACGCGCGGAGCGGACATCGACGCCCTGCGCACGGTCGTGGCCGAGGCCCTGGAGACGACGGAGGCGAACGACCGGATGGCCGGGGAGCTCAGCGCCGTCGACGTCCGCTACGACCTCGGTGACGAGCACCCGCTCGTGGGGACGCGCATGCCGAACCGGGAGCTGACGGCCCCCGACGGCTCCCGGACCGGGAGTCTGCGGCTGCTGGAGAGCGGCCGGGGGGTGCTGCTGGACCTGGCCGGTGACCCGGAGCTGAAGGCGGTCGCCGACGGGTGGGCGGACCGGGTGGACGCCGTCACCGCGTCCGCCCCCGCGACCGCGGCGGACGGCCTGGCCGCGGTCCTGCTCCGGCCCGACGGTCACGTCGCCTGGGTCGCCCCGCGGGGGCGTCCCCTCGACCGTTCGGCGCTGGAGGCCTCCCTCGGCCGCTGGTTCGGGGCGGCCACCGCCGACGCGGGCCGCTGACCGTACCTCTTCTTCTTCCTTCCTTCCCCTGACATGACGACGAAAGGCACTGACATGCAGCTGATCGACCCCTTCCGTGCGGCCGTGGCGATGTGCTCCGCGTGCGCGGCGGCGATGACCACCGAGCCGGCGACCGTGTCGCAGGAGTCCCCGGGCGACTGCTTCGCGCTGACCGGCCTGACCGAGACCGTCAAGCTGGACTACGAGGCCGTCGTCCCGGGCTCCTTCAGCATCGGTGACCGCAGCACGCACACCGACGAGTTCTTCGACGCCGACGGCGCCTCCGTGGGCCACCTGGTGGGCCACAGCTGGAAGGTCCTGAAGCACCCCGAGGGCGACCGGCTGATGGCGTTCTACCGCGAGGAGGTCGACCTGCCCGACGGGCAGATCCAGACGGCCGGCTGGATCGACGTCAACGCCATCCTCGCCGGTGAGTGGCAGGCCCTGCACGCGGTCGGCACCGCCGGCCGCTACCTGGGCAAGGTGGGCGTGCGGGAACTGCGCAGTGTGGAGCTGCGCCGCAACTTCCAGGCGAACTTCGTGCTCTGCGGGCTCGCCGGGAAGTGATCGCCGCGGGTGCGGGGGCCGACGGTGCGCCGTCGGCCCCCGCCTCCGTACCACCTCCGGTGGTTCGGTCCGTACCGCACCGCAGGCTTTTCCCGATTCGTTGACCCGTTCGAGGGCCGCTGGCTAGGTTGGAATTGTGCCCGGACGGCAGGAATGGGCGGTTCGGCTCGCCGAAGAGATCGGAGCAGCGGTGCGATACAGGATTCTCGGGAAACTTCACGTCGCGAACGAGGGCAAGCGGTTCTACCTTTCGGCCCGCAAGAAGGAAATCGTATTGGCCGCCCTTCTGGCCAGGGCGAACCACGTGGTATCGCTCGACGAGTTGATTTCCGAGATATGGGGCCAGGATTCACCGTTACGGGCCACCACCGCGATCCATGTCCGCATCTGCGAGCTGCGCAAGTTCCTGAGGTCCTGCGGAATAGCGGAGGGCCCGATCGTCACCCGCTCGCCCGGCTACTTCATCCGCGTCGAGCCGGGGGAGCTCGATGTCGAGAGGTTCGGTCAACTGGCTGCTCAGGGCCGTGCGGCAGCGCGGGCGGGGCAGCACAACGAGGCCGTCGAGCAGTTGCGCGCCGCACTGGAACTGACCCAGGACACGCCTCTGGGAGGCCTGCGGAGCGGTCCGATCATCAATGGCTTCGTGACCTGGCTCGACGAAACCACACTGGATTGCACGGAATTGCTGATGGAGTCGGAACTCGCCCTGGGCGGACACCGGGAAACGGTCAGCCGGCTCTACGCGCTCTTCGGACGGCACCCTTTGCACGAGGCGTTCCACCGACAGCTCATGCTGGCGCTCTACCGCTGCGACCGGCGGGCGGACGCCCTGCACGTCTACCGGGTCGCCCGAGACGTCCTCAAGGAAGAACTCGGACTCGATCCCTGCCTCGCGACCCGCCGGATTCACCACGCCATTCTCGCCGCCGACAATCCCCGCCTCGCGCGCATACCGGCGTAGCCCGGCCCGGACCGCCCGGTTCGTCAGCGCGTTTCGAGGGCCTCCAGCGCCTCCGGCAGTTCGGACCGGCCGGAAACCGTCAGCTTGCGGTAGACGACCGTGAGGTGCTTCTCCACCGCGCGGCGCGTGACGCCCAGTTCGTCGGCGATGTCACGGTTCGACAGTCCCCGCGCGGCCAGCCCGGCGACCTTCAGCTGGATCCGGGTCGGGGCCGCCGCCCGGTCGGCCGCGGGGCCGCCCGGCAGGTTCCGGGCGCGGGCCGCGAGGTCCGGCAGGCCGCACGCCGAAGCGAGGGCGCCGCCCTCCCGCAACAGGCTCCTCGCCCCGGGGTCCCCCTCCGCGGCCGCCCGCGCGCCGAGCTGTACGAGGGCCCTGGCCAGCTCCAGGCGGTGGTGCGAGCCGCGCAGCACCGCCACGGCCTCCCGCAGCAGCTCCGTCCCCCGTTCCCCGTCGGTCAGCACGCCCCGCACGCGCAGCGCCCTGCCGAGGACGGCCGGGGCGCCCCAGGCCCGCGCCCGCTCGTACTCCTCGCGCATCAGCTCCCCGGCCGCCTCCACCTCGCCGAGGCGGCGGTGGGCCAGGGCCGCCCAAGGGCGCCAGGGACCGAGGGCGGGGTTGTGCCAGCCGGCCCGTTCCAGCCGTCTGCCGCAGGCCAGGAAGTGGTCCAGCGCGGTGGCCTCGTCGCGCCGGTGGTAGGCGCGGACGCCCTGGAGCAGCTGGTGGGTGACGTTGCGGTACACCCCGGCGGTGTCCGCGGAGCCGGGAGCCGCCTCCCGGGCCAGCAGCCGGTCGGCCGCGTGCGGGTCCCCGGTCTCGATGGCGACGAGCGCCAGCGCGACGTCCGCCGCCGCGTCGGCCCCCCACCGCTGCCCGGCGGTCTCGTGGGCCCGCAGCGCCAGGGCTTCGGCCCGTACCGCGTCCCCGGACCACAGCAGGGTCACGGCGAGTTCGCTGCCGGCCAGCACCTCTGCCACCGGGGCCCGCTGGCGTACCGCGCGGGCCAGCAGGGTCTCCAGCCATCCGGGCAGGTCGGCCGGTTCGTCCGCAGCGAGCAGCGTGACCGCCAGCAGCGGCAGGGCCGTGTACGGCAGCTCGGGCACGGCCGGGGTGCGCTCCAGGATCCGCCGGGCGAGCCGCACGGCGTCGCCGCGCTCGATCCGCCCGGCCGCCACCGCGTCGTGCAACAGTACGGTGGCGAGTTCGCGGGCGGCTCCGGTGTCGAGGGCGGGCTCCGGGCCCAGCCCGCGCAGCCGCTCCACCGACCGGGCGAGCCGTTCGGGCGTGGTGGGTTGCGTGCAGCGGACCCTGGCCTCCAGGCGCAGCGCCACCTCGGGGCAGGCTCCGTCCGGCTCGCCGCCGGGGGCGTGGGCGGCCGACTCCCGCCGGATCAGGTCGGCGGTGTGCGGCGGCGCGGTGTCGAAGAGGGGCGGCGGTATGCGCAGGAGGGCCGCGGCCCGGCGCGCGGCCGAGGGCAGCAGGGGCACCGCCTGGGAGATGTGCCGGGTGGCCATCCAGGGGTCGAGGCTGCGCTCGACGCCGGCCAGGTCGACCAGGACCTCGGCGCGGTCCTCGCCGTCGGTGGACGCGTCCCGCAGGGCCCGGCGCAGGTAACCGACGGCTTCTTCGGGCGCACCGCGGTCGAGCGCGGCGTCGGCCGCGGCGCGCAGCACGGTCACCGCCCAGGCGCCGTCGGGCGGGGTGGCCGGTGGCGTGACCATGAGGCGGGCCGCGACCTGTTCGGCCGGGTGCCCGCTGCGGTGGAGCAGTGCCGCCGCACGGCCGGTGAGCCGTTGGAGCTCCTCGGCCGGGAGGGTCTCCTCGGCGGCGTCCCGGACCACCGGGTGGACGAAGGCCGACGCCGTCCGGCCGGGGCGGGCGGTGAGCAGGCCCAGGCGTCGCAGCGCCCGTTCGGCGGTGCGGCAGTCCACGGCGTCCAGCTCCGCCAGTGCGCCGGTCAGCCCCGGTTCGGCCTGGTCCCCGAGGACGGCCATGGCCCGCGCGAACCCGATGACCGGGGAGGGCAGTTGTTCCAGGCGCAGGGCGAGGCGTTCGCGCAGGACGGGAGGCCGCAGGCGCAGCGCCGCCGAGGCGTCCGTGCCGAACGGCCGCAGTCCCGCGTGCCGCATGCTGTCGCCGACGGACACCGCGAGCATCGGGTTGCCCGCGAAGGCCTCGTGGCAGGCCTGGCCGAACGCGTCGTGCACCGGGACGCCGAGGCGGCTCTCCACGACGGCGCGGATGGCGGTCGGTGACAGCGGTCGCAGTCGCAGCGCCCGCCCGCCGCCCGTGAGGAGCTCGCGCACCGCGGGCCGCTCGGCGCCGGGATCGCCGTCGGCGACGGTCACGACGAGGGTCACCGGCCGGGCGGTGGGCCGTTTGGCGAGGTAGGCCAGCCAGCGCAGGGAGTCCTCGTCCGCCCACTGCAGGTCGTCGACCATGACCGCCAACGGCTGGTCCGCGGCGATGCGTTCGGCCAGGGCGCGCAGGTCCCGCAGGAGGTGGGGGTACGCCTCCGGGGCCGGCGCGGGCACCCCGCCCGCGACGACGGCCCAGGCGGCGGCCCCGCCCCCGTCGAGCCACCGGCCGCGGACGGGGGGCCGGGCACCGGCGAGCACGGGCTCCAGGATCTGGCGCACCACACCGAAGGCGAAATCCCGTTCGGACGCGGCCGCGTCGGCCCGCAGGACCCTGGTCCGCTCCCGCCCCGCCAGGGGTGCGAGGTGGTCGAGCAGCTCCGTCTTGCCCGAGCCGAGGGCGCCGGTGACGACGACGGGTGCGCCGGCGCCGGCCGTGGGGTCCTTGGCGGCGCGCAGGGCCTCGGCCACCGCGCGCAGCTCGGCGTCGCGTTCGAGGAGCATCCGGCTCAGTCCTTGTCGGGGAGGGGATGGGAGAGGTCGGCGCGGTGGGAGAGGTCCGCGCGGCCGGAGAGGCCGAGCTTGCGGTAGACACGGCTGAGGTGCATCTCCACCATGCGCCGGGACACCCCGAGTCGGAGAGCGATCGCCCCGTTGGTCATGCCCTCGCGGACCAGCCCGGCGGCGCGCGTCTCGGCCGCGGTCAGTTCCTCGCGGACCGGCTCGCCGCCGTGCACCGCCGGGAACCGGCCCGGGAAGGCTCCCGGGGTCCGGCCCTCGGTTCCGGGGGGCGTGGTCGGGACGCCGTGCACGCCGGTCAGTGCCCGGACCCGTCGCGCCCGGCGGGGTGCGGCCCACTCGGCGGCGGTGTCCCCGCGGAGCAGCAGCCGCGCCGCTTCGCCCCGGGCCGCACGGGCCCGTTCCCCCTCGGTCACCCGGCCCACGGCGAGCAGGGCCGTGCCGATGGCGCTCGCGCTCCCCCACGCCCGCGCCGCCACGAGTTCCCCGGCGGCGAGGCGGGTGGCCCCGGCCCGGTCGCCGCGGCCCAGGCGGGCCAGGGCGGCGGCCGAACGCCATGGCACGAAGGCAGGGTTGGTCCAGCCCCGGGCCAGCAGTCCGCGTCCGCATTCCAGCAGGTCCGACAGAGCGGCCCCGTGGTCGCCGGTGCGCAGGCCCAGGCGGCCCCTGGCGTAGAGGAACGTCGGCCACCACATGCCGCTCACCGCCCGTACGGGCACCTCCGCCGTCGCGGCCCGGCCCGCCTCGTCCACCTCGTCGCGCTCCAGGTGCAGCAGGATCCGCAGGGCGACGGTCAGCGGCACGGACTTCACGGATCCGGAGCCGTGGGACGCCGCCCATTCGACCTCCGCCAGGTCCTGTTCCGCCTCCTGGAGCCAGCCCCGCCGCAGGGCCACCGTCGCGCGGACGGACAGGGCCGCGGCGACGGCGCTCCGCGTCCCCCGCGCGCGGGCCTGCGCGACGATCGGGTCGAGGCCGGCGGCGGCGTCCTCGTGGGAGTCCGCCAGGGCCAGCGCGTAGCAGGCCGCCAGCCGTGTGGTGAACAGCTGCGGGTGCCCCGGCGCGGGGCGCAGCGCGGCCTCGGCCAGGCTGCGCACGCGGGCGGGCGGCAGCGACCCGGCGAGGGCGCCGCGCAGCGCCGCCACGCCCTCCTGCGCGGGCCCCCGCGGCGGTACGGGCAGCGGCGGTACGCGGGCCGCGATGTCCGCGCTCTCCTCCGTGGGCGCGGCGTCCTCGATCAGCCAGTGCAGGGCGAGGAGCGCGTCGTACTCCGCCCCGCGGGTGTCCGGGTGCGCCAGGATCCGGGGAAGGGCCGCGCCGCGGCGCACCGTCGTCTCGTGTCCGCAGGTGGTGAGGAGGTCCGCGGCGCGCAGCCGGTCCACGGCCGGGACGTGGTCGTCGGGGCTGTTGAGCAGCCGCCACCCCGCGCGCTCGGCGCAGTCGGGGTCATCCTCGAACAGACCCGTGCCGACGGGTGCGCGCACGTCGGCGGGCGGGTCGGTGCGGGGGGCCGGTGCGGCGACGCGCGGGGCGAGTACGGCGGCTCGCGCGTGCAGGGCCGCGCGGTCCGGCCCGGTCATGCCGGCGAGGGCCGCTTCGGCCACACCCGGTGGTGTGCGCGGGGTGTCCGCGCCCTCGACCAGGCCCGTGTCGGCCAGCAGGCACAGCGCGCGGGACACCGGCACGGTGCGCAGTCCGGCCAGTTCGCCCAGCGCGGCGGGGCCGAGGTGCGGCCCGCCGGCGGCGATCGCGCGCAGGAGGCTGACGTGCTCGGCGGGCAGGCCGTCGATCAGCCGTGCGGTGCGGCCGCCTACGGACTCGGCCGCGCGCCACGGCAGTTCGGCGGCCGTGTGCGCGCTCGGCTCCAGCCCGTCCGCGCCGATCCCGTCCACCAGCGAGCGCAGCACGGCGGGGTTGCCCGCACAGGCTTCGGCCGCGGCTCCGGCGAAGGCCGGGTCCACGGGCCCGTCGAAGGCGGCGGCCAGCATCGCGCCCACGCCGAGCGGGGTCAGCGGCCGCAGCGCGACGCGGGCGGCGGCGGGTGCGCCG
This sequence comes from Streptomyces sp. M-16, assembly GCF_052114405.1. Classification (NCBI taxonomy): domain Bacteria; kingdom Bacillati; phylum Actinomycetota; class Actinomycetes; order Kitasatosporales; family Streptomycetaceae; genus Streptomyces; species Streptomyces sp. M-16. The sequence goes on from NZ_JBFRER010000161.1 coordinate 12,590, forward strand.
TCGGCGCGGCCGTCCGTGCCCGGCCGGATGGCGGGGACGGCGCCACGGGTCCCGGCGACGAGGATCGCCAGGGGCGCGCCGCGGGCCCGCCGGAGCAGGGCTTCCAGCCAGCGCCGCGAGTCCGCGTCCGCCCACTGCGCGTCGTCGACGGCGAGCAGCATCGGCCGTTGGCGGGCCGCTGCGAGGAAGAGCTCGCACAGTGCGGGCAGGGGCAGGGCGGCGGGGTCCGGGGCGGCGGGCATGTCCCGCCGGGCGAGGAGCTGGGTGACGATGCCGAAGGGCAGGGCCGACTCCGTCGGGGAGCCGGCGGCGTACACGGTGGCGCATCCGGCGGCCCGCGCCCGCGCGGAGGCGTACCGCAGCAGCGCGCTGCGGCCGGTGCCGGGTGCCCCCTCGACGGTGATGACGCGGGAGCGTCCGGCGAGCAGGTCCGCCACGGCCGCGCGCAGGAGCTCCAGTTCGCCGTCCCGCTCGACGAGTGCGTCGGGGGCCCGGTCCTCGCCCGCGATCACCGGGTGCCCGTCCGCGGGCGGGGCGCGGACGGGGCGGGGGCGAGGGCGCGGAGCGCGTCGGGGAGGTCGCCCCGGCCGGCCAGCCCGAGCTTGCGGTAGACCGAGGTGAGGTGCATCTCCACGGTGCGCCGGGCGATGAACAGGGTCTCGGCGATCTCCTGGTTGGTGGCTCCCCGCGCCGCCGCGTGCGCGACCTGCCGCTCGGTGCCGCTCAGCGGGCAGGGGCGCAGCGGCGTGGCCGCGCCGGGACGGGGACCGGGGCCGGGCCCGGTGAGGCCCGCCGCGGCCAGCGCCGCCCGGACCTCGGCGGTC